>CAKZVG010000647.1 GCA_937921835.1 uncultured Bryobacteraceae bacterium
CACCGCCCCGCCCAGCATCAATGCCAGACCCAGGCGCAGGCTGACGCTCCCGCCCCCGGGACGCGCCGACTGCCAGAGCAACGCGCCGACAAAAACCATCACCACCAGCGACAGGCCCACCAGCACGAAGCCGCGCCATTCGGGGCTCGCCTCCGCCAGCATGCCAAACGCCGCTCCGCGATTCTGGGTGTGAATGATGTTGAAGAATCCGGGAATCACGACGTAGGTATCCCAGGCCGACACGGAGTTCTCGATAACCGTTTTCGTCAGGCGGTCGAGAAGCACCACCAGCGCCGCGACTGCGAAGGCCATCCGGCGCGACACCTCCATGCTAATCCTCGATCATCTCCACGACGGCTTCCGCGCAGGCGGCGCAAATCTCGGGCAGTCGCGGGTCCGCGCCGATGTCGTAGGTGTACTTCCAGCAGCGAGGGCATTTCTCGCCCCCGGCGCGCTCGATGTGCACCGACAGGCCGGCTTCGGAGTGATCCTCGAGCACCACTTCCGAGACGATGAACAGCGGCGCCAGTTCGCGTTCGTAACGGTCGAGCAGCGAATACAACTCGCCGCCCGCGCGCAGCCGGACCCGCGCCTCCAGCGGCGCGCCGATGAACTTCTCCTGGCGGGCCGCTTCCAGGCTCTTGAGCACCTGCTCGCGGACGCCCATCAGGCGTTCCCAGTTGCCGGCCCGCTCGCGTTCGGCGTCGCCCAGCCCGGCGGTGAGTTCCTCCGGCTCGGGAAACAGCGTCATGTGGATGCTTTCGGGGGCGCCGGCGGGCCGGGCGAAATATCCGTAGACCTCCTCGGCGGTAAACGACAGCACCGGCGCCAGCAGGCGCATCAGCGCCCAGGCAAGCCGGTAGAGCGTGGTCTGCGCGCCGCGGCGGGCTTCCGAGCGGGGAGCGCAGGTGTACAGACGGTCTTTCAGCACGTCGAAATAGATGGCGCTCAGATCGGTGATGCAAAAGTTATAAAGAGCCTGGTAGACGCGGTGAAACTCGAATGCTTCATACCAGGCGCGGCAGTCGCGCACCAGCCGTTCGGCGCGGAAGAGAATCCACTGATCGATCTCCTGCAAGCGCGCCGCGCCGACACTGTCGCGCGCCGGGTCGAAGCCGTCCAGGTTGCCGAGCGCGTAGCGGAAGGTGTTGCGGATCTTGCGGTAGGCCTCCGATAGCCGCGTCAGCATGGTCTCCGACAGCCGCACGTCCTCGGTAAACTGCACCGAGGCCACCCACAGGCGCAGGATTTCGGCGCCATGCTTCTTGACGATTTCCTGCGGCTCGATGATGTTGCCAAGCGACTTCGACATCGCCCGTCCTTCGGCGTCCAGCGTGAAGCCGTGGGTGACGCACTGGCGGTAAGGCGCGGCGCCCTTCAGCCCGACGCCAATCAGCAGCGAACTCTGGAACCAGCCGCGGTATTGATCGCCGCCTTCGATGTAGAGATCGGCGGGCCAGGGCAGGCAGTTCTCGGCCAGCACGGCCAGGTGCGAGGAGCCGGAATCGAACCACACGTCGAGGATGTCGGTCTCCTTGCGAAATTCCCGGCCGCCGCACTTCCGGCAGCGGGCCTCAGGTCCGGCCAGTTCAGCCGCGCTGCGCTCGTACCAGACGTCGGCGGTGTGCTCGCGGAACAGAGCCACCACGCGCTCGAGCACGGCCTTGTCGGTCAGCGCCTCGCCGCAGGACTCGCAATAGAACACGATGATCGGTACGCCCCAGGCGCGTTGGCGGGAAATGCACCAGTCGGGGCGCCCGGCGACCATGTTCGAGATGCGTTCGTCGCCCCACTCCGGCATCCAGCGGACCTGTTTGATGGCCGCCAGAGCGCGTTCGCGCAAACCTCCGCGGTCCATGGCGATGAACCACTGCTCGGTGGCGCGGAAGATGGTGGGGCTGTGGCAGCGCCAGCAGTGCGGGTAGCTGTGCTCGATCGTCTTCTCGCTCAGCAGCGCGCCGCGCTCCCGCAGGACGGCGGTGACGACCGGGTTGGCCTCCCAGACGGTCTTGCCGGCCAGCTCTTCGGGCAGCCGTCCGCCGGCGCCCTCGGTGTGGAAGAAGCGTCCTCCGGCGTCCACCGGGCAGTAAACGGAGATGCCATACTGCCCGGCCACCAAGTAGTCCTCGTGCCCGTGTCCCGGAGCCGTGTGCACCGCGCCCGTACCCTGTTCGAGCGTCACGTGCTCGCCCAAGATGCCGCGCGAATCGCGGTCGACGAAGGGATGCCGGAAGACGGCGCCCTCCAGTTGCGCGCCCGCGAAGCGCGCCAGCGTCTTCGGATCCGCCCAGCCACAGCGGTCCGCGGTGTCCTTGAGCAGCGCCGCGGCCACGATGTAGACCTCGCCCGCCGCCTCCACGGCCAGGTACTCGTGCTTGGGATGATAGGCGATGGCCATGTTGGCCGGAATGGTCCAGGGAGTGGTGGTCCAGATGAGGCCCCAGACACGCTTTCCGGCCAGCGCGGGATCAATCCGCGCGGGGTCCGAAACAAGCGCGAACCGCACCCAGACCGACGGGCTGGTGTGGTTTTCGTACTCGACCTCGGCTTCGGCCAGCGCGGTGCGGCAGTGCAGGCACCAGTGAACCGGTTTGAGGCCCTTGTAGACCAACCCGCGCTCCAGGAAATCCGCGAACGCCCGCGCGATTTCCGCCTCGTAGCCGGCGCTCATGGTCAGGTACGGGTCCTCCCAGCGGCCCACCAGACCGAGCCGCTTGAACTCGGCCCG
>CAKZVG010000648.1 GCA_937921835.1 uncultured Bryobacteraceae bacterium
CGAGCTCTGGACGTGTATTTGAACGGCGCGCTGGACAACGGCGATTTGCTCGGCCCGCTCACCGGCAGGCAACTCAGCGCCCGTTCAAACGCCTACGCCGGCCGGCCTCCGGGGCTGGCAGAGTACTCCTTCGCCGGCGCCATCGACGATCTGCGGCTCTACTCGTTCGCGCTCAGCCAGGCCGGGATCGCGTCCGTGATGCGGGGAGGGGAGGTCAGCGCTCCGGACCGGGCTAGCGGACCGCAGCCGGTTCCGGACTGCGCGTTGCTGTCCGACCCCGAGGACGCCAAGCTCCCTGCCGCCGCAGCGGTATTCGGCGCGCTCGCCGCCATCGCCGTACTGGGCTTGGCGCCCGCGGCAAGCGCGCCGCTGTGCGCCGGCATCAGTCTCGCCGCCGGGCTGTTGTTTATTCCCATCACGGCATCGACCCTGCCGTTGCTGGTCCGCTGGCTGCTGCCCTTGGCCAGCCTCGCCGGCGGCGTATCGGTGGCGGTATCGGCGCGCCGCGGCGGCGCCGCCTGATCCGCTTTAGCGCTTCGGTGGAGCCGCGGCGGGCGCATTGAGCGCCTGGCCGTAGGTCCGTTGCCGCCCCCCGGGAGCCTCAAGCAGCGGCAGCGCCCCGTTGGCGGCCGCTTCCGGCCACAACAGCTTTTTCAGCTCCTCGAGCCGCCGCGGGTATTGCGAGGCCAAGTTGACCGATTCCGTGAAGTCGCCCGCGGTGTGATAGAGTTCCCAGCGGTCCGCGTCGAAGGCCGTGCCGGGCGTGTGGCTGCCAACCGCCTTCCAGCCCTTGTGCCAGATGCCGCGGCTGCCCCAAAGTTCGAAGTACTGCGTGTCGCGCGGATGCCGGTGATGTCAAGCACCTTGGGCGTGATGGCGATGACGCCCACGAACTGCTGTCGCAGGCCGTTCTGGCGGATCTCCGGCGGCCACGAACCAGGAACGGCTTCCGCCCAGCGCGTTCCTCTTTGCTCAGGTCGCGGCGGCAGCAATCCTCGCGCATCCGGTCCCGGCCTTTCTCGCAGGCCGTGGCGTACTTGTCGATGGAACACCGCGGAACCTGAGTGGGCGCGTGACTGGCGCCGCAGGCGAGATACAGGAAAAACGGCTTGCCGGGATCGGCTCCGACATGCTCTCCCATCATCTTCCGCCCGCTTGACGGCGTGGTTGTCCTCCACCAGGTTGGGGGGCACTGATCCGTCCAGCCGGAGAGGAAGCTCCCACTTGCCAGCGCCCAGCGTGCTGGAGCCGTTCGCGCCGAGGATCTGCGCCAGGGTGGCGGCGGCGGGCGTCAGGCGGCCGCGGCCGCTTAAAGCTCGCAGCGGCGGCCGCGGGCGAGGCGTGCGTAGAGCCGTTCGCCCAGCGGCGCGAACACCGGCGAATAGAAGAGCAGCGGCAGCAGCGCGCTCCAGGGTTCGAGCAGCACCATCCCCGCGAGCGCCAGGTAGACCAGCGGCAGGCGCAGCAGGATGCGTTTCACCGCCGCGAAACCGGCCGACACCGACCGCCTGCCGACGGCGTGCAGGGCGCGCCCGAGTTCCGCGGGCGGGATGCCGAAGCGCGCCGCCGCGGGGCTTGCTGCCGGCACCCATTCGATCAGCCCGAGCCAGTCCAGGCGGCGGCCCGCGCGCTCGCAGCGGCGGCACATTCCGCAGCTTGCGTCAAACAGCACGGTCAGGCGCATGGCGGGTCCTCATGCAATGTCCGGCAGCAGGAAGCGCCGCGGCGCGCCCAGCGCCTCCGCGGCGGCTTCGGCGGCGAGGTAGCCGCTGCGCACCGCTCCCTCCATCGTGGCGGGCCAGCCCGAGCGCGTCCAATCCCCCGCCAGGAGCAAGCCGCGCACGGCGGTGCGCGCCGGGGGCCGGAGCGCTTCAAGCCCCGGGCGCGCCGAAAACGTCGCCCGCACTTCCTTGACCACGTGCGCGCGCTCGATCCGCGCGTCCTTGACTTCGGGCAGAAACTCGGCCAGTTCCCGCCGCGCGAGAGTGATCACCTCCTCGCGCGGCAGGTTCACCAGGCTGCGCGAGGCGCTCACCACGACCTGAAGATACCGCCCTCCCTGCTTGTCGAAGAACCATTGGATGGTGCGGTCGAGCAGCGCGCCGTGCGGCAGGCGCGTCACCGGACGGTCGAACCAGAGGTGGATGCCGGTGATGGGCGAATGCTCGAACGCGCCCAGTTCGAGCCCGAGTTCGGGAACGAGCGCGCCGGCGCGTTCAAAAGGCAGTGCGCAGATGACCGCGCGCGCATCGTGGCGCACGCCCCCCGCCACCACGCCGCGCGCGGCGCCATCCTCGACAATCACCCGCTCCACCGGCGCGCGCAGGTGCAGGCGCGCGGCGGGAAACCGCCGCCAGCGCTCCAGACCGTACAATTCGCCCAGGGGAACGTCGGGAAGGCCCATTTCGTAACCCCGCGTCGAAGCCAGGAAGCCTAGCCAGAAGACCTGAAACCCATGCGACGCGGCCATGCGGCCGAGTTCCTCGTTGATGGCGCTCACCAGCACCGGGCTCCAGAAGCGGGCGATGGCGCGCGGTGTCTGCCGTTTTTCGCGCAGCCAGTCGAGCATGGTGACGCGGTCCAGGTCGGCCCGCCCGCGTTCCGCTTTGAGCGCCAGCAGCGCGCGGGTGATGGAAAGCTTGTCGCGCCAGCCCAGGAATCTCAGTCCCGGGAAGGATCCGGAAAAGTGCAGCGGCGCGGGTAGCGGCCCGGCGCGCAGCGGCGAAACGCGGCCGCCGGGTTCGAGGAAGTAGAACTCGCGGTGAAAGCGGATGTGCCGTTCCGCTCCCAGGCGGCGGTAGAAGTCCAGCAGGTTGACGCAACATCGCAGCAGAACGTGCTGGCAGTTGTCGATGACTTGGGCGCCGCCGTCCCCGCCGGCCGGGTAGCTGGATGCGCGCCCCCCCAGGAAACCGCGCGCCTCGAAGAGATCCACCGGAAGCCCCTCGCCCGCGAGCGCTGCCGTGGCGGCCAGTCCCGCCAGGCCGCCGCCGATGACGATGGCCCGGTCCATGCTAAATCGGCACGCGCGCCCGGCGTCCGCCTCCGCCGATATCGGTCAGGTTGACGGCGAGCCAGACCACGATGGCGAGGAAGAGGATGTCGGTAAGCTGCATCTGTATCCAGTCTCTCCGCAATTTGCCCTTTGGGCAATGGCTAAGAGGCCTAGTACTAGAGATGCGGCGTGCGCGGCCACGGACGGAAAAACCCTTACCGGCGCCCATAGAGCCGCACCACGTTTTCCACCAGCCGCAAGCCGCACTCCCCCTCCAGCGTGAGCATCGACTCCGGGTGGAACTGCACCGCCTCGACCGGAAGGTCGCGGTGCCGGATCCCCATGATGACGCCGTCTTCGCTCTCGGCGGTGACTTCCAGGCAGGCGGGCAGCTTCTCCCGGAGCGCGAAAAGCGAATGGTAACGTCCCACCGTAAACCGTTCGGGAAGCCCCGCGAAGACGCCCTTGCCCTGGTGGATCACCACCGAAGGCTTGCCATGCATCGGGTAGTCGAGCACGCCCAATTCGCCGCCGAACGCCTCCACCGCCCCCTGCAAGCCGAGGCATACGCCGAAGACCGGCACCCCCTTTTCGGCCGCGTAGCGCACCAGCGCGGGCACTCCGAAATCCTCCGGACGCCCCGGGCCGGGCGAGATCAGGATGAGACTCGGCTGGAGCTCCCCGATCAGGGCCAGCGGAAAGCCCGCGCGGTAGGTCACCACCTCCGCGCCCGTCTGCCGCGCGTAGTTGGCCAGCGTGTGGATGAAGCAGTCGTCGTTGTCCACCAGCAGCAGCTTCACGCCGCGCCCCACCGGCGGGCGCGCTTCGGCGGCGGGCTTGGCGGGAGCGCCGGCCAGCGCGCGGAAGAAGCCCGTCGCCTTGAGGCGGGTCTCGAGTTCTTCGTTGGCCGGGACGGAGTCGTAGAGCAGCGTCGCGCCCACCGGGTAGGAAGCCCGGCCGTCGCGCAGATGCACGGTCCGGATCAGGATGCCGGTGTTGATGTCGCCGCCGAGCGACAGCATGCCTACCGCCCCGCCGTACCAGCCGCGGGCGTCCTTTTCCAGGTCCTCGATGGCCTGCGCGGCGGCTTTCTTGGGCGCGCCGATCACCGTCACCGCCCACATGTGCGTCAGAAAGGCGTCGAGCGAATCGAAACCCGGCGCCAGCGTCCCCTCGACGTGATCGACGGTGTGGAACACGCCCGCGTAGGATTCGATGAGCCGCCGACCGATCACCTTCACCGATCCCGGCACGCAAACGCGCGACTTGTCGTTGCGGTCGACGTCCGTGCACATGGTCAGCTCGGACTCTTCCTTGGCCGAGTTCAGCAACTCGCGGATGTTGGCCGCGTCGCGCAGCGGATCGCCCGTGCGGCGCGCCGTGCCCGAAATGGGGCAGGTCTCGACCCGGTTGCCTTCCACGCGCACGAACATTTCCGGCGATGCGCCCACAAGCTGCTCGTCGCCGAGTTGCAGGAAGAATTCGTAGGGGCTGGGGCTGGCGTGCTGAATGCGCTCGAACAGCTCCGAAGGGCTGGCCGAATACGGCGTGTGGAACGTCTGCCGCAGCACCACTTCGTAGAAGTCGCCCTGCTTCATGCGCGCCCGCACCGTCTCGACCTTGGCCATGTACTCTTCGGGCGCATGGTCGGACTCGACCTCCCCGGGAGCGCGCGCCGGCGGGGGAGGGACGGGCTCGCCGGTGCGGGGAATGGCCAGCGTCGAGAGGCTTTCGTAGTCGAAGTCGTACTGATAGCGCTCGATGATCTCCTTCTTGCGGTCCATGTAGGAGATGTCGTCGCACAAC
>CAKZVG010000649.1 GCA_937921835.1 uncultured Bryobacteraceae bacterium
AACTGCTCCACCCCCTCGCGGCCGGAGGCGGCGATGCGCGCGCGGTCGGCCGCCCAGGCCTTGGCGATGGATTCCAGCACCGCCGGGAATCCCGGGCGCCCGTAGCGCCCGTCGGGCGGAAAGTAGGTGCCGCCAAAGAACGGCTGCAAGTCCGGCGTCAGGAACACGGACATGGGCCAGCCGCCTCCGCCCGTGCTGGCCTGCACGAAGGTCATGTAGATGCGGTCGACGTCCGGGCGCTCTTCGCGGTCCACTTTGACGGGGACGAAGTAGCGGTTGAGCAGCGCCGCCGTCTCGGCGGATTCGAAGGACTCCCGCTCCATGACGTGGCACCAGTGGCAGGTCGAGTAGCCCACGGAGAGGAAGATGGGCTTATCCTCGCGCCGGGCCGTTTCGAACGCCTCCTCGCCCCAGGGATACCAGTCGACGGGGTTGTGCGCGTGCTGGAGAAGATAAGGGCTCTTTTCGTTGGCAAGCCGGTTTGTCCGCATAGGCGATGAAGCTCCCAGATTCCGACAGGTGAGGGACTACTTCGATTGTAGCAGCCCCAGGCGCGCACGCCGTCGTATCATGGGCAGGTGGAGCACGGCGACCCGTTCGTATTTTGCACCGAGCGCAGACTGGTGGCGCTGACCGGTCTCAAAGCCCGCACGCTGGCCGAGCTGGTAACCCATCTTTACCAGGTCTCCGGTTCGTCGGTCTTCTATCACACCCACCAGCAGTTTCTCTCGCACCACTTCGAAAGGCACAACTTCACGAACGATTTCTCCCGCTGGGTTTCACGCGCGCTGCTGGAGGAGCGGCTCGCCGAGCGTCTTGCCGCCATCGATCTGCTCGCCTTCACCACCATCCGGCAGCTTCGCGAGGAAATCGTCCGGGTGATCGAGAGCCACCTGCGGGAGTCGCCCGGGCCACAGCGGGAGTGTCCGCCGGGCGACGAATTTCATTTCTGCAAGTCGAAGAGCTTCATCATGCGCACGGGCATCGTGGCGCACAATACCGAGGAGTTCGCCACCGCTCTCCAGCGGGTCAGCAACGTCTCGGTGTTTTTCCATTTCGTGGAGGCGCGCCTGCGGCTGGAGCGGCCCACCAACGACTTCTCCGCCTGGCTGCAAGGCGCCGGGGAAGAGGAAGCGGCGGCGGCCATCGACGCTTTGAACCCCTATCTGATGACCCTGGACGAGTTGAAGAACGAAATCGTGCGCGCCGTGAGGCGGCGACGGAGGCGGCAGGCATGACAGGTTCGGCGGTCCGGCTGGAGAACTACGAGGACATCGTCGGTCCGGACGTGATCGACGAGTTATACGTGCTGGCCGAAAAAGTCCGGCACCGGCGCTTTCAGCACATCAACTCGACGCCCGTGGGAGGCGGCGTGGCGGAAATCCTCACCCGCCTGGTTCCGCTGCTGCGCGAACTGGGCGTGCAGACCGCCTGGGACGTCATCAAGGGCGACAGCGCGTTTTTCAACGTCACCAAGGCCTTTCACAACGCCCTGCACGGCAAGCCGGAAGAGATCAGCGAGGGGATGCTGGAGATCTACCGCGCCAACCAGGAAGAGAACCTGCGGGATTTCCACTTCACGGGCGACGTGATCATGGTTCACGACCCGCAGCCGGCGGGGCTGATCGCCAAGAAGGCGGAGATCGGGAGGCAGTGGATCTGGCGCTGCCACATCGACGTGTCCGCTCCGGATCCGCGGGTGTGGGAGTTCTTGAAGCCCTGCATCGAACAGTACGACCTCTCGGTGTTCTCAATGCCGGACTTCGCGCAGCGCCTCACGATTCCGCAAGTGATGGTGGCGCCCTCCATCGACCCGCTGTCGGACAAGAACCGGGAACTGCTCGAAGGCCAGGTGTGGCGGGTGCTGGAGAAATACGGCATCGACCCCGAGCGGCCGGTCCTGACGCAGATTTCGCGCTTCGACCGGCTGAAGGACCCGCTGGGGGTGATTCAGGCCTACCGCATTGTGAAGAAACGCTATCCGGCGCAGCTTGTCCTGGCGGGCGGCGGCGCGCCCGACGACCCCGAAGGCGCCGAGGTTCTGGCCGAAGTGCGCGAGGCGGCCGCGGCGGATTCCGATATCAAGGTGCTCGAACTGCCGCCGTTCAGCGACCTGGAGATCAACGCCCTGGTGCGCGGCTCGACCATCGTGTTTCAGAAGTCGATCCGCGAAGGGTTCGGGCTCACCGTCAGCGAGGCGTTGTGGAAGCGCAAGCCGGTGATCGGCGGCGCGGTGGGCGGCATCAAGTTGCAGATCGTCAACGGCGTCACCGGTTTCCTGGTGCACTCTCCCGAGGGCGCCGCCAACCGCGCCTTGCAGCTATTGGGCGACAAGCGGCTGCGGCAGGAGATGGGCGAGGCCGGGCATCTGCACGTCAAGCAGAATTTCCTGCTGACGCGGCACGTGAAGGACTACATGCTGCTGCTGCTGGCGCTGGAGTATCCGGACCAGGACATCGTGCAGGTTTAGGGCGGGCGCATGGACTACTTTGAATCGAATGTTGGGGAATTCCTCGAAACGCTCAAGAGTTTCCTTCGCATTCCGAGCATCAGCACCCTGCCCGCGCACCAGCCGGACATCCGGCGCGCCGCTGAATTCACCGCGGATCAGCTCCGCGGCGCGGGGATGCGGAACGTCGAACTGCTCGAAGGCGGCGGCAACCCGCTGGTGTATGGGGAGTGGCTGGGCGCGCCGGGCAAGCCCACGCTGCTGTTCTATGGCCACTACGACGTCCAGCCTCCCGATCCGCTCGAGGAGTGGACGTCGCCGCCCTTCGAGCCCGAGGTGCGCGGCGGAAACATCTACGCGCGCGGCGCCTCCGACGACAAGGGGCAGACGCTCATCCTGGTGAAGGCCGTCGAGGGGCTCATGAAGACCCACGGGCGGCTGCCGGTCAACGTGCGGTTTCTCATTGAAGGCGAGGAGGAAGTGGGCGGCGCGCACGTCGCGCGCTACGTGGGCGGAAAGCCGCCGCGGCTGGCCGCGGACGCGGCGGTGATCTGCGACACCGAGATGTTCGCGCCCGGGCTACCCACCATCTGCACCGGGCTGCGCGGCATCGTCTACGG
>CAKZVG010000650.1 GCA_937921835.1 uncultured Bryobacteraceae bacterium
CCCGACGGAGGCTTCACGCATCCGCTCGAGCAGGGTTTCGACTCCACCTTCGGCTACCTCGACGCCAAGCACGCCTGGGAGCACTTCCCCAAGGAACTCTGGCGGGGGCGGGAGCGAGAGAAGGTGTCCGGCTTCAGCGCCGACATCCTTTCCGAGGAAGCCATCCGCTTCATCCGCCGCAAACGCTCCAACCCTTACTTCCTGTACGTGCCCTACATCGAACCGCACTTCCTGATTGAAGCGCCGGAGGAGGACGTGGCGAAATTCCGCGGCAAGTTCGAGGAGCGGGATCCGAAAGAGCCCTACAACGCCCGCTACGCCGCCATGTTGACCCGCATGGACGCCGCCATCGGCCGTCTGCTGCGGGCGCTCGACGAGGCCGGCCAAGCCGGCGAGACCCTGCTGCTGTTCACCTCCGACAACGGCGCCACTTTCGAGACCGGAGCCCAGGGCGCCTCCTGGTACCACGACAGCAACCGCCCCTTCCGCGGACAGAAGCGCAGCCTCGAGGAAGGCGGCATCCGCATGCCTGCCGTGGTGCGCTGGCCGGGCCGGGTGCCGGCCGGCAAGAAGTCGGACGAACTGGTCCACATGATCGACGTGATGCCGACCCTACTGGCGGCCGCGGGAGGCAAACCCGATCCGGCGTGGAAGGTCGACGGTGCGGATTTGCTGGACGTCTGGACCGGGAAATCGAAATCGCCCGACCGCACCGTGTTCTGGGAGTATCCGCAGAAGGGAATCGCCATGTACGCGGCCATGCGCGGGGACATGAAATTGCTCGAGATCGGCGGCAGCCCGTTTCTTTACAACGTCAAGCTCGACCCGCAGGAACGCCGCACGCTGGCGCCTACCAACCCCGACACCGTCAAACGCTTCCTCTCTGAACTGCGCGCCTGGCAGGCGTCGGAAGTGAAGCGCTAGCCGCGCGCGCCGAACAGCGCCTGCAAGGCGCTAGAAGCGGAAGCGCAGGCTCAGGTAGCCGTTGATGCCGGGCGCATCCAGGCCCGAGCCGTGCGTGCGGTAGTTGCGGTCGAGCAGGTTCTCGGCCGCCGCCAGCAGTTGCCATCGCTCGCCGAGCGGGATCCCCGAGCGCACGTGGAGCGCGGTCCATCCGGCGGTCGCCGTGTAGAGCGGCACGCGCGTCGAATCGCTGGCGACCCGCACCCCGTGGAGGACCGCCCCCAACGGCAGCACGCGGTCCTGGATCTGAAGCAGCGTTTCGCCCGTGGGCGTGAAAACGCGCCCGGAAGGATCAAGCAGCGGCGCCACGCGGCTGCCGTTGAAGAAGTCGGCGATGTCGCGCCGCCGCCGGGAGGCGCCGATGCGCTCGTCGTCGAGATCCCCGCCGCTCAGCCTCTTCTGCGCCCCGGAGGCGGCAAGCGACACTTCGAACCAGGGCCGCCGGCCCGCGGGCAGGTAGCGCACGGCCGCGGCGCCGGCTTGCGGGGGGAGCCGCCGGATGTTGCGGTTGGGATTCAACTCGCGCCCGGCGAGGAAGCTATAATTCGCCTCCAGCGACCAGCGGGCGCTGAGCGCCCAGCGCGCCAGGGATTCGATGCCGTAGTAGCGGGAGCGTCCGTCGTTGACGAAGGCCTTCAGCGCGCGCGGGTCGAACTGCGAGGCCACCGCCTGCACGCCCTGCTCGCGCTGCGCCGGCGTCTGCGGGACCGGCGTCACCGGCAGCCCGGCGACACTCGACGGAACCTGGGCGGCGGGAAACAGCAGCGTGCGCCGCACGATGGGGTCGTAGAGCTCGGCGTCGAACGCCTGCACGCGCGCGTAGAAGCGGCGCGCCGTGAAGCGTGCGCCGAACTCGTAGTTGAACAGCGATTCGGGCCGCAGGGCGGTGATCTTCCTCCCTTTCGAAAGCGCATTCTCGCCCGCGTCCGTGGCCAGCAGAGCGCCGGCCGGGATGGCCTCGGCGGCGGGAATCTCATAACCCAGATCGTTCAGCCCGATGGCGCCCAGGTCGTTCATGTTCGGGGCGCGGAAGCCACGGCTCACCAGCGTATGGAATCCGAGCCGGTCCGCCGCCTGCCAGCGCAGGCTGGCATTGAAGGTGAGGTCGCGGAACCATTGGGACGACCGCGGAACGCCGAAGCGCGCGTCCTCCCGGGCGGCGAACCGCACGCCCGTCATCCTTCCCCCAAGAACCCCGTCCAGGCGCGGCCGGAACGCCACCGTGCTCTGTCCGAACAGGCCCAGCGTCTGGTAGCGCGAGGAGTCCGGGAAGAGCGGGCGCGCGGGGGTGACGGCGCCGGCGGCGGGACTTGCGACGCTGCGCCGGGAGCGGATGTGTTCGTCGTAGAGATCGCCGCCGAAGACCGCCAGCGCGCGCCGCCCCCAGTGCGTGGCCGTCTGCCCGCTGTAGCCGTAGACATCCACCCGGTTGTAGTCGCGGGTGACCGGGTCGCTGGACTTCAGACCCTGCCGCGCGCCGCCGTCGGTCTGTGAGTTGACCGAGAAGGTGCCGCTAAAGGAATCGAGCGCGCCCAGGGAGAGCTTTTCGTAGCGCGCGTAGAACCAGTTCAGCGTCTGCGGCTCGAAGGCCGACTGCATGCGGCCAAGCCCTCCCAGCAGATCCTTGTAGCCGCGGACGTTGTCTTGCACGCCGCGCTGGTAGGACAACGCCAGCAGTTCGCCCGCGCGCCGCCTCGCCGCCAGCCGCCCTTGCACGCCGTATTGCCGGAAGCCGGTGTCCTGTTGCCGTCCGCCCACGATGGCGCGGATCTGGCCGTCGTCGAGTCCGAAGAGGCGGCGGTAGACGTTGCGCGAATCGCCGCCCCCGCCCGCGCGCAGGTCGTTGTGATGGCGGCCCGAGACGGCGGCCAGCAGCGAGAGGCGCGCCGTTCCGGTTGACAGGCGCGCCTGCGCGGCCGGCGCCAGGTCGGCGGACGTTCCGGAGAGCGCGATCTCGCCGTGGATCTCGCGGGCGCCGGAGTCCGCGAAGCGCGCTGCCGGCAGAAGGACGTGAATGCTCCCCCCGAGCGCGTCGCTCCCGTACTGCGCGCCCGCGGGGCCGAGCAGCGCTTCGACGCGCTGCGCCTGGCTCGGCTCGAGAAACGCCAGATACTGGTTGGGACCGGAACGGAAGGTGGAGTTGTTGAAGCGGATGCCGTCCACCAGGTTCAGCACCTGGTAGCCGGTAAGGCCGCGCAGGAACGGCGAGACCTGGCCGTAGGTGCTCTGCTGCACCAGCACGCCCGGCTCGCCAGCCAGCGCGTGTCCCAGCGTGGGCAGCGGACGCGCGGCCATGCTTGCCGCGTCCTTGACGGCGACCACGTAGGGCGAGGAGGACTGCTCGTCCACCGCTCCGCGGCGCGCCGAAACCGTCACGTGGGTGTAGACCGCGGCCGGCTCGAGCACCGTGCGCAGCGGCCCGCCGTCGAGCCGCACGGCTGTCTCGCGGGGCGCGAAGCCCTCGGCGGAAACCGAAAGGCGGTAGGCGCCGCGCGGGATCCCCGGCAGCTTGTAGCGGCCCTCCGCGTCCGTCGAGACCGAGGCCAGCAGCGAGCCGGCGGCGCTGTGAAGCTGCACTCTCGCCCCTGGAACCGCGGCGCCGGAGGCGTCGGTCACCGTTCCATCCCAGGCCGCCGCGGGCGTAGCCGCCAGCAGGAAATAAAGCGCGCACCCCGCCAGCCGCGGCGCCCGGAACACGCTTGGCATCGCGCGGGCGCGGTCCGTGGCAGCCGCGTTCCCAAAAGCGGCGGGAGATCCGGCAGGTGTTTGGAACCGCATGGGAACCCCGATGGTATCAAATCCCGGTTACGGCCCGATGAATGCTCCCGGCTGCGGCGGCCGGCGGCTCTGCTATGTTAGTCGCGAGGCAGAACTATGCGCGCGGCCATTCTCAGTGGGTTGCTTTGCTCGGCGGCCTTTGCCCAGGCCGCCGATCCCGCCTGGAACCGTATGATCGAAAGCAAACGCCAGGTGACCGCTTACCTGGAGCGGATGGCGCGGGAGATCACCCGGCGAGCGGCGGCCGAAATCGCATCGCGCGAGTCCTGGGAGCGGGTCAGGGCCCAACGGATCGAGGAGATGCGCGACATGCTGGGGCTGCTCCCCTGGCCGGAACGCGCGCCGCTCAACGCGCGCGTCACCGGGACGCTCGACAAAGGCGCCTACCTCATCGAGAAGCTGGCCTTCGAGAGCCTGCCGAAGGTCTACGTGACGGCCAACCTGTACCTTCCTAAAGAGCGCGCCGGCCGGGTTCCCGCGATCGTTTACGTTTGCGGCCATTCCTACTCCCCGCACGGCGCCAAGGCGAAATACCAGCGGCACGGGATCAGCCTGGCAAAGAACGGTTACGCCGCCTTGATTGTCGATCCCATCCAGCTCGCCGAAACGTTCGCGCTGCACCACGGCGTCCAATCGCAGGAAATGTGGGAGTGGTACGCGCGCGGCTATTCCCCCGCCGGCGTCGAGGTTTGGAACGCGATGCGCGCCATCGACTACCTGGAGACGCGGCCCGAGGTGGATTCCGGGCGCATCGGCATGACGGGGCGTTCGGGCGGGGCGGCCATGACCTGGTTCACGGCCGCCGTCGATGCGCGCGTCAAAGCCGCCATGCCGGTGATGGGGATCAGCACCTACGCCGCCAACGTCGCGCTCAACACGCAGCGCCTGCACTGCGACTGCATGTTTCCCATCAATTCGTTGCTCCACGACATGCTCCACCAGGGCGCGCTCATCGCGCCCCGGCCGCTGTGGATGGCGCACGGGCGCAAGGACGCGTTGTTCCCCGTGCCGGGCTACGAGGAGTTCGAACGTACAATAGGCGCTTTGTTTGAATCATACGGCCGCCGCGCCGTTTTTGACAACCTGGTGGTGGAGACCGGCCACGAGGATTCGGATTTCCTGCGCGAGCAGTCGGTCCGTTTCTTCGACCGGCATCTGCTCCGCACGGCGCGCAAACCGGAGATGGATTACTCGAACGCGCCCGAAGCCGAACTGGCGGTCTTTCCGGCCGGTCCGCCGGCGGACGCCTTGAACTACCGCATCCACGAGCTGTTCCTGCCCACGCCTGAGTTCCGCGCCTATCCGGATCGCGCCGCATGGGAGGCGCGGGCGGCCGGTTTGCGCTCGCTCCTGCGCTCCAAGGTGTTCAAGGCGTTTCCGGCGGACGCCGCGGCGCCGCCTCTCGACATCGCCCGCGCTGCGCGCGCGGATGGCGCGGCTTTCGACCGGCTGGAGTTCACTTCCGAGATGGGGGTTCGGATCCGCGGGCTGATCCGCGGCGCCGCGCCCGCCGCCGCCAAGGTCCCGGCCCTTCTCTGGGTAGCCTCCGACGGCGACACCGAACGCTCGCTTGGCACGCTCATCCGCGTCTCGCGGCCGCCGGACCGTTTCGTGCGCGCGGTGGTGTTTCCGCGCGGAGTGGACGAGACCGGCTGGGACAAGAGCTTCTATAAAGACACCATGCGCAACGCCATGCACGTGGGGCACACCATCGATTCCATGCGGTTGTGGGACGTGTTGCGGGCGCTCCAGGCGCTGCGCGCGCAGCCGGGCGTCGATCCGGACCGCATCCTGGCGGGCGGCCAGGGCGTCTCGGGAGTGCTGGCGCTCTACGCGGCGCTGCTCGATCCGGGGGTGCATCAGGTGGTGTTGCAGAACCCGCCTTCCAGCCACCTGGACGGCCCGTATTTTCTCAACATCCTGCGCTACACCGATCTGCCGGAGGCGGCCGCCCTGCTGGCGCCGCGGCGGCTGAACTTCCTGGGACGCATGCCCGCCGCCTTCGAGAGCGCGCGGCGCGTTTACTCTCTCTACGGCTTGCCCGGGCACATCCACGTCAGCATGGAACTTGACGCGCTGCTCGAAGGCCGCTATCACCACAACTTCGGATCCGGGATCTGAGCGCCGCCGGGCCGGGGGCGGTGCGCCAGGCGTCCGTTAACTTAACGCACCCGCGTGTTATTTACTTTGCCTGCCATGCACGTGGGCTTACGATGAGAGATCGGGCGCTCAGAGCCCGGCGCAATGCAAGCCACAGCCATCGAACTGATCCGGGATCTTCAGGCCAGACTCGAAGCCGAGGGCGACGGCCTGGTCATCGACGCCGACACCCACGCCTCCGACCCCGGGGCGTTGGCCGGCGCCGAGCGGGCGCGCTATGAAAGCGAGCCCGGCTACTATCACGGCCGCCCGCTTCCGGCCGCGGAACTCGTGGCGGAGATGGACATGTCGCAAGTGGATCTGGCGCTGGTCTGGCAGAACCCGGCCGCGACGCCCTACACCGCGGACCTCGACCGGAACGCGGAGGCGCTGCTGGCCGCCAACCGGTACGTGTTCGAGTCGGCCCTGCGCCAGCGCGGGCGGTTCATTCCGGGCGGATGGGTGGACCCCAAGGCGTGCGGCGCGGCCAACGCCCTGCGGATGGTGGACACGCTGGTTGGCGAGTTCGGCTTCTTCCTCGTCAAGATGAATCCCGCGCAGAACCGCTATCCGATCGACAGCCCGGAAGTGTTCGCCCTCGCCGACCGCATCGTCGAACGGGGCGCCATCCCGGCGTTTCATTTCGGCGCCGACACGCCTTACACCCCGGCCGGGGGATTGCGCCGGATCGCCGCGCGCTACGGCGAGTGTCCGGTGCTGGCCATCCACATGGGCGGCGGCGGCGCGGGCTATGTGGAAGCCGAGACGCTGTATCATGACGCCCGGCGGCTCGGACTGGAGATGCCCAACCTCCGCTACGCGCTCAGCGCGAAGCGCGACGCGCACATGGAATCGGATTTCATCGCCTACGAGTCGGCTGGCGAGCCGTTCCGCCGTCACCTGTTTTGCGCCAGCGACGCCCCGTACGGACGCATATCGTGGAATTTCGGAGGCTTCCGGCAGATGTTCCGGACCCTCATGGACACGCGCCATCCCGACAGCCGTCTGCGGCGCGGCGGAGGCTTGTTTCAACCCGAATCCGCCCGCAACTATCTGGGCGGCAACTTCGCCCGCTTCGCCGCCGCGGGCTACGCCCACCTGCTCGCCACGCAAGGGATTTCGAGCGCCGTATGCCGCTGATCGTTCTCGCGGGCGCGATCCTGCTGCTGCTGGCGCTCATCGCGCGCTTCAAGTGGAACGCGTTTCTGGCGCTGATCCTCACTTCGTTCCTGGCGGGGGTATGCAACGGGATGAGCGCCGATGCCGCGCTGAAGTCGATCCTCAAAGGCGTTGGCGACACCATGGGGAGCCTGGCGCTGATTCTGGTCTTCGGCTCGATCCTGGGCAAGCTCATCGAGGAGAGCGGGGCGGCGCACTCCATCAGCTACGCGCTGACGGACCTTTTCGGCCAGGGCCGCATCCAGCTTTCGGTTCTGCTGACCGGCTTCCTCGTCGGCCTGCCGATGATCTACAACGCCAGTTTCCTGGTGCTGATTCCACTCATTTATACCTTGTC
>CAKZVG010000651.1 GCA_937921835.1 uncultured Bryobacteraceae bacterium
ACCGTCGGAACGAATCTGTGGCGCTGGGCCTACTGAGGGGCCACGGCCGCGCCGGCCAAACGCCGGCGGCTTCTTCAGTACTCCTGCACCCGGAGCGGCAGCGCGGGTGAGGGCGCCCGGGGGTCCTCCGGCTTTTCGGCCGGTTCGGGGGTCCGGGGAGCTGCCGTGCGGCGGCCGGCGTCGCTGGACTTGCGAATGGTGATGGTGCCGCGTCCGGTCGAGACCTCGACCGGCGGCCCGGCGGCCACGGTCCCCTCGAGGCTGGCGCCGCGGTCTTTGTCATTTTCGCCGGGGCCGCTCTTCTTGAGCGGCTCGCCCCATTCGTTGGCGATGTCGCCCCGGCGCGCCAGGGCCTTGATCTTGAACGCCGCCGCCGGCGGCAGAAGCAGGCCGACGTTGCCGCTGCCGGTCTCGATTTGCATGCGCCCCAGGGGGAGCTTCACGGGTTGGACCTCCACGTCGCCGCGCTCGAGCGAGATCTCCAAGGAACCGGTGAAATCGACGATCCGCACGTCCTTGGAGCGAGTTTTCAGGCGCACCGGACCGGCTACGTTCTCGGCCGTGACGTTGCCGAGGGCCATGCGGAGCTGCCCCGGAATCGCGGCTACCCGCAGTTCGGTCCGCCCGCTTTGGAACTGGAGGGGCATGGCAAGGTTGCGGAATTGCAAATCGCCGGAGTAGGAGCCCGTGATGGTCACCTGCCCGCCGACGTTTTCGAGTTCCACGTCCTGGCCGCCGCCCTTCAACTCCAGCGGCCCCTTGAGATTCACCGCCCGCACGATGTTGCTGCGGCGCAGGTGGATGCGCGCCGCTCCGCCCACCTCGTGCAGGCGCACCCCGGCGTTGTCGCTGTCCAGTTCGATGGATCCCTGAATCCCGCTGATATCGAAATCCCCGTAGCGCCCGCGCCCCTCGAACGAAGCGCCACGCGGCACGGTGATTTCGAGATCGGCCGACACGCGCTGCTCGCCGCTGACGCGCTCCTGGCGGGTGCGGACGGTGACGCGCCCGTTCTGGAGCGAGATCTCAAGCGGGCTTTGCTGGTTGGCCGTGTTGGCGTCGTCCTGATGGAAAGCACGGATCGTCTTTCGCCCCGCAACCGTCACCTCCTCGGTGTCGCCTCCCACCACGCGCACATTGCCGCGCAGGTTCTCCACGAAAACGCGCGGGGTCTTCCCGGCCGCCTGCCGGCCCTCCAGCGGGAAATCGTAGCTTTCGCCGAAAATCTCGATGCCGCGCATGCCGATCCGGCCCGGCGGCCACTTGCCGGCATGGCGCTGGGCGAAGAACGCGGCCGAGCCGAGTATAGTGATCAGGATCACCAGCGCCCACTCGCCGCCGGAAATGCCGTAAACCGGCAGCGGTTTCGAGCGCGCGTACAGGACCAGGATCTCGGCCAGACGCAGCGCGCCCCAACCGATCAGCACGAACGGCCAGTAGCGCGCCATCAATTCCAGCAGAGGCAGTTCCGGGCGCAGGTTATTGAGCAGAAACAGCCCGCCGATGACGATCAGCAGCAGCGGACCAACCAGCGACCCGCGTCTCATGCCACGCCTCCGGGAGTGGGCGGCCCGGCGGTTGGATAGGCGGGAGGATACCCGGCCGGGCGGGCGGCGATCCGCTCGAGCAGCTTCATGACGCCGAAGACGATGATCAGCGCCGGCCAGGTGCGCGAGATCCCGTAGGGGCCGGACTGGTCCAGCGCCAGCAGCGCGCCCAGGGTGATCAGCATCACCGGTCCGCGAATGGCTCCGGCCAGGTTACCGCCGTTCATCGGCCTCCTCCTGACCGGCCGGCGGCGCGCTCTCGCCGCCCGCCAGCCGGCTGTAGAGCATGTAGACCCCGAGCGCGATGAGGAACACCGGCCAATAGCGCAGAAGCTGGTACATGCGGATGATCTCGAGGTTGTTGAGCAGGAAGATGGTGCCCAGGCCGATCAGCAGGATCGGAGCGACCGGGAACCCGGAACCGCGGCCTTTCATCGGCAGCAGGCTCGAGAACTCGTCCACCGGCACGCCCTGCTGGCGCTTCTTGGCGGTGTGGAAAGCCTCGAAGGCCATGTAAAAGATCCAGACGGCGATCAGCATGCCGAACAGCGGCTCCATGCCGCCGGCGGCGTCGGAGCTGACGATGCTGACCAGCAGCCCCCAGATCACCACATGGATCAGTCCCTTGGCGTATTGCGCGTTATAAATGGCGCCCACGCCCGGGATGAGCCCCAGCACGAACGCCAGGCCGGGCGAGCCCCCGGGGTCCGGCCGGGAAGCCGGCAGCGGCGCGGCGGCCCAGGGCGATTCGGGCTGGGCCGCCGCGGCGTAAGAAGGCGCGGGCGGCCGCGGCGCGGGCTGAGCCTGCTGGGGCTGAGCCGGCGCGGGCTGATGCTCTTCGCAGAAGACGGTTCCGGCGGCCGGGCGCACGCATTCCGGGCAAAGCGGTTTGCCGCACTCCCGGCAGAACGCCGCCGCGGCCGTTTCCGGATGGTTGGCGCAAGTCATTTCTTTTCCTGCCTCCCTTCAGCCTCAGGACGATTCCGGGAGTCCCCCGGAGCGGCCGCTTCCGGCGCGGGTTGTCCGCCCGGCGCGGCGCCGGGATCCGCGCTATCCTGCTCGGTCCACTCCTTCAGCCGCGACTGGATTTCATAGACGAAGCGAAGGCTCTCGTAGTACTTCACGGCGCGCGCCCAAGTGCGGTGGGCGCGGTCGTCGATTTCGGTCCAGACCGCGGACGGTTTGAGATCCGCGGCCGTCAACTGCCGCACCTTGATGCCGGAAAAGCGACCCAGCATGGCGAACGACAGAATCGTCATGGCCATGCCCATGGCGAAGCGGGGCTGCATGACGGGTTCAAACCAGCGGCGGATGGCGTGCGGCAGGGATTCGCGCGCGCCGCCCGGCCGGGCCGGGATCTGGAACAGGATCCGCGTCACCAGTTCGGGCGGCGGATCCACCGCGGCCACGCGCTCCAGGAAGCCGGCCCCGGCGGCCGCATCCCGCGCCAGTTCCGCGCAGGCCGGGCAGACCGCGAGGTGGCTCTCCACCGCGGCGCGCCCGGCGGCCGCAAGCGTTCCGTCCACGTAATCGCAAAGCAGAGTTTCCAGCTCGGCGCACGTCATACCGATACCCTCTGCTTTCGCAGCGCCCGCGCCAGTTCGGCGCGGCCGCGGTTGAGCCGCGACTTGACCGTTCCCTCGGGCACGTTCAGCACGCGCGCGATTTCGCGATACTCCATCTCCTCGAGGTCGCGCAGGATCACCGTCTCACGCAACTCGGGCGAAAGCTTCTGAAGCGCGGTTTGCAGGACCTCGCTCGCCTCACGGCCGGCCAGCAACCCGTCCGTGCGGGCGCCCATGGCGGTCTTCTCCTCAAGCACGGGCAACTGCTCCTCGATGGAGTCCGTAGCCCGGTCCTGCCGGGTGCGGCGGTAGTGGTCGATGAGCAGATTGCGGCTGAGCCGGGTCAGCCAGACCACGAACGAGCCTTCTCCGGAGCGGAAAGTCTTCAGCGAGCGGAAGACCCTGAGGAAGACTTCCTGGGTCAGATCCTGGGCTTCGGAGTCGGAACCGGTGAAGCGGTAACAGATGCCGAAGACCCGGCGCGTGTGGACTTTCACCAGGTCCTCCCAGGCCGTCTCCTCGCCTCGCAAACAGCGCTCCACCAGACTAGAATCCTGATCCAAGGCTTTGCCCGTCCGGCTGACGGCCGCCCCGGGCCAGGGGGACACTGCCGCCGCCCCGGGCGCTGGGAACATCGCGTTTGTGGCCGTTGCCGCCATTGTGTCCCTCGTTCGCGGATCTCCCGCCGCCCCCGCCCCGGGGGAACGCGGTGGGAGGCCTGGTACCAGAGATGCCCGGGATTGGTCCCAAGCACCCTGTTTCCGGCTTCCAGTTATTAGAACGAGGATTTATCATGAGAAGTTCGCGCCGATCCAGGCCGCGCCCGCGGCGGGGCGCCCCAGCGGCGCGAGGCCGGGATTCACCGGTACCATTCTATCCTCTGGACCGCCGCGAGGAGGAGTTATCGCAAGAAGAAACTGGCGTTGGGCCGTGGCGGCCGTCCTGGTGGCGGCGCTGCTGGCGCTGGTGGCCGTGCGCTGGCGCGAGAGCGGCTTCGAATGGGATGTATTCAAAGCCTCGTTCGCGCACCTGAACTGGCCCTGGGTGGGCCTTTCCGCGCTGCTGGCCCTGGCCACCTACTTCGGGCGTGCCCTGCGCTGGGAGGTCATGCTGCGGCCGATCCGCCCTGGCGCCAGCCTGTGGGGCTTGCTCAAGGCAACCGCCATCGGCTTCACGGCCGTGGTTCTGTTCGGACGGCCCGGTGAACTGGTGAGGCCGTATCTGATCTCGGTCCGGGAGGGGGTCTCATTCTCGTCCCAATTGGCGGCCTGGATGCTGGAGCGCATCCTGGACCTGTTGACCATCCTGCTGGTTTTCGCCCTGGCCCTCACCCAGATTCAGGACCTGGACCTCGGTCCCAGAACCCGCTGGCTCATCGGCGCCGGGGGGCATACCCTCGGCATAGCCTGCACGATTTGCGTCGTAGTTCTGATCCTGCTCCGGCAGTACACCGGCGCGATGAAGAAACGCATCCTGGACGGTCTTGCGTTCCTGCCTCCGCCGTACTTTGCCCGGGCGGAATCGATTCTGACCGCGTTTCTGAACGGATTGCAGTCGACCCGCAGCACC
>CAKZVG010000652.1 GCA_937921835.1 uncultured Bryobacteraceae bacterium
TGACCCGGCGGAGGTTCGTGGCTGCCTCGGCGGCCGGCGCCCGGACCGGCCTCGCAACCAGGCACAAGCTGGCGTTGCTGGGCGGGCCGCCGGTGCGGACAACGCCCTTCCCCTCCTGGCCCGTCGTCGCACCCGAGGACGAGGCCGAGTGGCTGGCCGTGCTCCGCGCCCGGAAATGGTTCCGTGGCAACGGCGCGCTGGTCGCGAGATTCGAGCAGGAGTACGCCCGGCTGCTGGGCGCGCCCCACTGCCTGGCCACCATGAACGGAACCAGCGCGCTGCTGGCCTCGCTGAACGCCTTGGGCGTAGGGCCGGGCGACGAGGTGATCGTGCCCCCATACACTTTTGTCGCCACCGTGAACGTGGTCCTTCTCCAGCACGCGCTGCCCGTCTTCGTCGACAGCGACATCGAAACCTTCCAGATGGACGCCCGCAAGCTGGAAGCCGTCATCACCCCTCGCACCCGAGCCATCATCCCCGTCCATCTGGGGGGCAACGTCTGCGACATGGACGCCATTCAAGCCATAGCCGCGCGGCGCAGGGTCCCGGTGGTCGAGGACGCCTGCCAGGCGCACCTGGCCGAGTGGCGCGGCAAAAAAGTGGGAACGCTGGGCGCGGCGGGCTGCTTCAGCTTCCAGGTATCGAAGAACCTCAGCTCCGGCGAAGGGGGCGCCATGCTGACCGGCGACGCGGAGCTGGCCGGGCGGGCCTACTCCTTCCACAGCAACGGGCGGGCACGCAGGACCTCAAGCTACGACTTCACCTACCGGGCCAACGGCGCCAACCTGCGCATGACCGAGTTCCAGGCCACGCTGCTGCTGGCCGGAATGACGCGTCTCGAACAACAAGCCAAGACCCGCGATGAAAACGGCGCCTACCTGAACGGGATGCTCAAGGAGATCCCCGGCATCACGCCTGCCGCGGCCTATCCGGGCTGCACGCGCAATGCCTATCACCTCTACATGTTCCGCTACCGCGCCGAAGCCTTCGCGGGCCTGCCGCGGGCAACCTTCCTCAAGGCGCTCCAGGCCGAAGGCATCCCTTGTTCTGGCGGCTATGCTCCGCTCAACGAAGAACCCTTCCTCACCAACATGCTCGAATCGCGTCACTGGCGCGCCATTTATCCCGAAGCCATGCTCAAGGGCTGGCGCGAACGCAACCAGTGCCCGGCCAACAACCGCCTGTGCCAGGAAGCCGTATGGTTCACGCAGAACGTGTTGCTCGCCGGGCGCACCGACATGGAGCAGATCGCCGAGGCGGTGCGCAAGATCCAGGCGCAGGCCGGCGATTTGAAGAAAGCCTGAGTGCGCCGCCTGATCCTGCGGCCGGGCGCCATCGGCGACTGCATCCTCTCCCTTCCCGCGCTGGAGTGCCTGCGCGCCGGCTACACCGAGATCTGGGCGGCGGGCCCGAACCTGCCGCTGCTGCGCGGCTTCGACGCCGCCCGGTCCATCGCGGGATCGGGGCTGGATCTGCTAGGCATTCCCGGCGTGGAGCCGCCGGAGGCGCTCATCGAACGCCTGCGGAGCTTTGATTCCATCGTCTCCTGGTACGGCGCCAACCGCCCCGAATTCCGCGCCGCCGCGGAGGGTCTGCGGCTGCCGGTTGTCTTCTTTCCGGCGCTGCCGCCCGCGGATTCCCGGATGCATGCCTGCGACTACTTCCTGGCGCAGGCGCGCACCCTCTCCCCGCGCCCGGTTCCCGCCGTCCCGCGCATCGAATGTCCGCGCCGCCGCGGCGGTTTCGCGGTGATCCACCCGTTCTCGGGCAGCGCCTCGAAGAACTGGCCGGTTGAAAGCTTCCGCCGCGTGGCCGAACTCCTCGCCGCGCGCATGCCGGTGCGCTGGTGCGCGGGCCCGGAAGAGAAACTCGCGGACGCCGTGCGTTTCGGGAACCTCTATGATCTGGCCTGCTGGCTTGCCACCGCGCGGGTCTACATCGGGAACGATTCGGGACCCACCCATCTGGCCGCCGCCGTGGGCACGCGCACCATCGCCCTCTTCGGCCCCACCGATCCCGCGGTGTGGGCGCCGCGCGGAGAGGACGTCTCGATTCTCACTTTCGCGGACGCCACGCCGGAGCGCGTCGCGGCGTTGGCGCTTGCCTGACGCCGCTAC
Source organism: uncultured Bryobacteraceae bacterium (assembly GCA_937921835.1). Classification (GTDB taxonomy): domain Bacteria; phylum Acidobacteriota; class Terriglobia; order Bryobacterales; family Bryobacteraceae; genus CAKZVG01. The sequence continues at coordinate 2,118 of CAKZVG010000652.1, forward strand.
GGTTTGCCCTTCCTGCCGAGCTTTTCGAGGAAGAACGTCACGTAGCGCTCGAACGGCGGAGTGGGGTCCTGCTCGCGCAGCATCACCACGCACTCGATGCCCAGCCGGTCGAGTTTCTCCTTCAGCACGAAGCCGAATTTCGGATGATGGATGTGCTCGTTGCCCGAGGAGTTGCGCGGCAGCGGCTCGCTCGACTGAGGGTAATAGAGCAGGACCGGCGGCCCGCCGCGGCGGACGTGGTTGATCGGCGATGCGTCCTCGAACAGCGGGTGGAACCTGGGGTTCGCCACGTCCTCCGGCCCCTTCATGCCGAAGAAGGAAATCAGCGCGGGATGCACCTGGTCCGTATCGAAGAGCTTCGCGATGAAGCGCGGGTCGTAGGAGGATTGCGCCGCCCAAACCACCGCCGCGCGGATGCGCGTGGGCTGCCGGAACAGCGGGTCGGGGTTGCGCGGATCGGCCAGGTCGTCATGAAAGGCCAGCCAGAGCGAGATGCCCGCACCCGCCGAACCGCCGCAGGCGCCCACCCGCTGGGGATCGAGATTGTACTTCGCCGCGTTCAGCCGCAGGAATTGAAGCGCCCGCGCGGCGTCCCGCATCTGGGCCGGGTACGGGGCGGCGTCCGAGAGACGGTAGTTCGCGCCCGCCACCGTCACCCCGGACTTCACCAGGCCGCTCAGCAGTTGCACCGGGATGGTGCGCTTGTCGCCGCCGCGGAAGCCGCCGCCGTGGTAGTAGATCACCAGCGGCGTGGGGCGCGCGCTCCGGGCGAACCATAGATCGAGCACGTTGCGTTCGTGCGGACCGTAACGGATGTTGGCGTGATCCGGCGTGGGCACGGCCGGAGTCATCGGTTGCGGCGGCTGCGCGGCGGCGGCCGCGGCCGCAAGCAGCAGTGCGGCAATCATGATCGTTTCCTCGCTGTGTGCGTGACGGGAGCGCTACCGCTCGGCCAGCGGGCGCGGCGGCGGGGCTCCCAGGACTCTTGGACCCGGATATCGTAGCGCTAATCCCGGCCATTGTGTTGCGGGTGGCGGGCCGGAGCCGTCCCGGATGGGGGCTGGCTTCCAACCACCGCCAGCACCGCACCGCCCTTGGCACGGCCCGGGCCGGTTCCGCCCCACTCATACGCCCGTCAGTCGCGGCCCGAGCGCGCCACGGCGAAGTGGCTGAGCGTGGCGGCGTACTGCATGATGCCCTTCAACAGCGACTCGGCCACCTTTTCGCGGTATTCCGGGCGGCTGAAGAGCGCCTCCTCGCGCGGGTTGCTCACGAAACCGATCTCGACCAGCACCGAGGGCATGGACGCGCCGATCAGCACGATGAACGGCGCTTTCTTCACTCCGCGGTCGCGCACCCGGCTGTTGCCGCGGGACAGGCCGGAGTGCAAGGACTGCTGGACTTTGGCGGCGAATTCGCGCGACTCCTTCACCTTGTCGGTGAGCGTGATCTTCTTCACCAGTTCTTCCAGCTCGAAGATCTTCTTATCCGAAGACGCGTTTTCGCGCGCCGCCACGTCGAGGTCGTCCTTCGAGGTCGTGAAGTCGAGATAGAAGGTTTCGACGCCCGCGATGGAAGTCATCCGGGAGGAATTCGCGTGGATGGACAGGAACAGGTCCGCCCGGGCTTCGTTGGCGATCTGGGTGCGGGTCTCCAGGGGAACGAAGACGTCGCTGGTGCGGGTGAAGATGACCTCGCTGCCCATGCGCTCCTCGATGAGCGCCCCGAGGCGCTTGGCGATGTCCAGCACCAGGTCCTTCTCCGTAAGGCCTTTGGGACCGATGGTGCCGTGATCGTGGCCGCCGTGGCCGGGATCGAGCACGATGCGGCCCAGCTTGAGTCCCAGGGCGCGAGTGAGCGAGCCGCCCGAGACGGTGTTGCGCTTGGCGGGCACCGCGGGCGGCGGGGGTTGCGGGGCCGGCTCCGCGGCGGGAGGCTGAACCGCGGGCTGCCCGGCGCCCGCTTCCTGCTCC
>CAKZVG010000653.1 GCA_937921835.1 uncultured Bryobacteraceae bacterium
AGCCTCCAGGCGCGCCGCCACAACCTCGGCCTCGAGACGGTTCAGGCGCGACTGCGCGCGCTCGAGTTCGGACCGCGCCAGGTCCCGCGCGCTGACCAGATCCATGTTGCGGATCCGCGCGAGCAACTGGCCTTCGAAGACATCCTGCCCCACATCGGCCAGGAATTGCTCCACCGAGCCTTCGACGGTGGCCGCCACCGCGACCAGATTGCGCGCCTCGACCTTGCCGGACAAGCTGACCTCGGCCGGGAGTTCGACGGGCGCGGCCGCTTGCGGCCGGGCGGGTTGGGTCCGCTCGCGCCACAGCACCGACAGCGCGCCGGCGGCGATTGCGAGCAGCACCACGCTCCCGGCAATCAGCAGCCATTTCCCGCGCATACCCTGATGGTAGCGCGGAGCGGCGCCAGCCAAGCGCGCAAGCCGCCGGACGGCGATGGACCTCCCATGTCCCGGCCGGATCTGCTATACTTGAGCTTTCATGACAGCGTTGTCCCTCGCCCGGCACGGTCATCACCACTTCCACGGGCTCAGTCTGCCGCGACGGGACCGCTTCTAGGATTTTTCGAAGCAAATCACAGGAAAGACGGCCCGCCGCGGTTCGGCGGGTTTTTTATTGAGAACGGCAATGGATCTCGACTTCAGCAAACTCGACGGCCTGGTGACCGCCGTCATCCAGGATCACCTCACCGGGCGCGTCCTCATGGTGGGTTTCATGAACGAGGAGGCCTACCGCAAGACGCTCGAAACCGGCTGCGCCGTGTTCTACAGCCGCTCGCGCAAGAAGCTGTGGCTGAAAGGGGAGACTTCAGGCCACCGCCTCATCGTGAAGCGCATCGCCGCCGACTGCGACCTTGACGCGCTGCTCCTTCAGGTGGAAGCGCTCGGTCCCGGCGTGTGTCACGAGGGCTACCAGAGCTGTTTCTTCCGCGAACTCAGGGAAGGCGCCTGGGTGGTGACGGACACGCGCACCTACGATCCCGACGCCGTCTACGGAGGTAAGGCTTGAAACTGAAACTCGGCATTCCCAAGGGGAGCCTTGAAAACGCCACCATCGACCTGTTCCGGCGCGCGGGCTTCAACATCAGCACCAGCAGCCGCTCGTACTTCCCGGCGGTGGACGATCCCGAACTGGAGTGCATGCTCATCCGCGCGCAGGAGATGGCGCGCTACGTCGAGGATGGCGTGCTCGACGCGGGGCTGACCGGGCGCGACTGGGTGGAAGAGAACGAGGCGCGGGTGGTGACCGTCGCCGACCTGATCTACGCGAAGCAGAGCTTCGGCAAGGTCCGCTGGGTGCTGGCCGCGCCCGAGGCCTCGCCCTTCCAGTCGGTGAAGGATCTGGAGGGCAAGATCATCGCCACCGAACTGGTGGGCGCTACCCGGCGCTACCTGGCGGCGCATGGCGTCAAAGCCAAGGTGGAGTTCAGTTGGGGCGCCACCGAGGTCAAACCGCCGGTGCTGGCCGACGCCATCGTCGAGGTGACCGAAACGGGGTCGTCGCTGCGCGCCAACAAGCTGCGCATTCTCGACACGGTGATGGAATCGAACACCCAGCTCATCGCCAACCTGGAATCGTGGGAAGACGGCTGGAAGCGGCGCAAACTCGAGGACATGCGCATGCTGCTCGAAGGGGCCATCAACGCGTTGGGCAAAGTGGGGCTGATGCTCAACGTGCGCCGCGCGTGCCTGGAGGCGGTGCTGGCGGTGCTGCCGGCGCTCAAGAATCCAACCATTTCCAGCCTCAGCGACGAGGAGTGGCTGGCCGTGAACACCATCCTCGACGAATCCGCCGTGCGCAGCATCATTCCGCGGCTCAAGGATGCCGGCGCGCAAGGCATCGTGGAGTATCCCCTGAATAAGATCGTGATGTAGCCATGATCCGGATCATCGACATCAGCGAAGCCTACGAGCTGTTGAAGCGCCGCGGGGTGCGCCTCGCGCAGGCCGAAAAAGTGGTCGGGCCGATCCTCGACGCGGTGCGCAAGCGCGGCGACGCAGCGCTCTATCAGTACTGCAAGAAACTGGACGGCCTGGGGCGGCAGAGCCTCTTCGTCACCACCGAGATCGAGACCTCCTACGACGGTCTCTCCAAGGAATTTCTGGAGGCGTTGAAGACTGCGGCGGCCAATATCCGCCGCTTCGCCAAGGAGCAGTTGCCGAAGCAGCGCTTCTTCCAGGCCGCGCCCGGCATGCGCCTGGGGCAGATGGTGCGCCCGCTGCATTCCATGGCGGCGTACGTTCCGGCCGGCCGCTATCCGCTGCCTTCGACGCTTCTCATGACGGTGATTCCGGCCCAGGCGGCGGGCGTGCCCTACATTTCCGTGGCCTGTCCGAAGCCATCCGCGGAGATCCTGGGAGCGGCGCGCTTCCTCGGGCTCGACCAGACCAGTGCGCGCTTCTTCCGCATGGGCGGCGCGCACGCCATCGCGGCGTTCGCCTTCGGGACGGCGTCGGTGCCGCGCGTCGAGCGCATCGTGGGCCCGGGCAACATCTACACCACCGCCGCCAAAAAGCTTCTGGCGGGCGAAGTGGGCATCGACTTCATCGCCGGGCCGACCGAGATCCTCATCATCGCCGCCGACGCGGCCGAGCCGCGCCACGCCGCCGCCGACATGCTGGCGCAGGCTGAGCACGACGCCGACGCGGCCGCCATTCTGCTGACCCGCTCGCGGCGGCTGGCCGACCGGGTGTCCAAGGAACTCGAGAAGCAACTGCGGACGCTCCCCACGGCCGCCACCGCGCGGAGTGCCATCCAGAAGAACAGCGCCATCGTGGTGGTGCGCTCATTCGAGGACGCGGTGGCGTTCTCCAACCAGTACGCGCCCGAGCACCTGAGCATCCCCGACCATTCGCTGCTCGATCAGATCCAGAACGCGGGTAGCGTGTTCGTGGGTCCGTTCAGCACGGAGGCGGCCGGCGATTACGCCTCCGGACCCAACCACGTCTTGCCGACCGCCGGCGCGGCGCGGCTGCGGGGCGGGCTTTCGGCCGCCGACTTCGTCAAGGTGATCTCGGTGCAGGAGCTCAACCTGTCGGCGCTGAAGCGGCTCGAGGCGGCCGTCACGACGCTGGCGCGGGCGGAAGGTCTGGAGGCGCACGCGCGCTCGGTGGAGGTGCGCACCCGTGGCTGAATTGAAGCCCCGCGAGGCGGTGCGGCGCATGGCGCCCTACTCGCCGCCCACGGCGGGACGCGCCGGCAAGCTGAGGCTGGACTTCAACGAGAACACCGTCGGCTGCTCGCCGCAAGTCGTTCAGCGCCTGCGCGAATCCCTGAGCGCGGAGGCGCTGGCCGTGTATCCGGAGTACGGCGACGCCAAGCGCGAACTGGCCGCGTTTTTCGGCGTCGCCGAGGAGCAGTTCCTGCTGACCAACGGCACGGACGAGGCCATCCAGGTGCTCGTCAATACCTACGTCGGCGAGGACGGCGAGGTGCTGCTGCTGAAGCCGTCCTACGCCATGTATCGCTTCTATGCCGAGGTGGCGGGCGCCTCCATTCGTGAGATCGGCTACCGCGGCGAGGAACTGGCGTTTCCGCTGGAGGAACTTCTGTCCGCGGTCACCCCGGCCACGCGCGCGGTGCTCATCGCGAATCCCAACAACCCGACCGGCACGGGCATCGACGCCGCCGGAATCGTGCGCATCCTCGAAAGGGCCGCCGGCGCGGCGGTGCTGATCGACGAGGCGTACTTCGAGTTTCACGGCGTCACGGCGCTTCCGCTCATCGAGCGCTTCCCCAACCTGTTCGTCTGCCGCACGTTCTCGAAGGTGTACGGCATGGCGGCGCTGCGGCTGGGGTGCCTTTTCACGCAGGCGGCCAATGCCGGGTATCTGCGCAAGGCGCAGTCGCCGTACAGCGTCAACGCGCTGGCGGCGCTGGCCGCGCGCGCGGCGATCGCCTACCCCGGCTACGTCCACAGCTACGTCTCCGAGGTGCTGGCCGCGCGCGATCTGTTGATCCAGGGCTTCGAGCGCCTGGGAGTCCCCTACGTCCCCAGCCGCGGCAACTTCGTGCTGTTCCGCGCCGGCGGGCGCGCGATCGAAATCCGCGACCACTTGCGCGCGCGCGGCGTGCTGGTGCGCGACCGCAGCTACGAGCTCCCCGGCTGCGTGCGCGTCACGGTGGGAACCCGCGAGCACGTGCGGCGTTTCCTCGACGAACTGGAGAAAGCGTGGTGAAACCCGCCGAGGTCCTGGTGTTCGACATGGACGGCGTCCTGGTGGACGTCGCCGATTCCTATCGCGCCTCGATCGTCGAAACAGTGAAGTTCTTCACCGGACGGG
>CAKZVG010000654.1 GCA_937921835.1 uncultured Bryobacteraceae bacterium
GCTTCTTCCTGCGCGTTCACTACGACTTCTGGGAGGAACACAAACAGCGCCGCTTCGACACCGACCCGCTGATTCAGGGCATCGTGTTGAACCGCATCAACCGCGGCGCGGCGCTCGACGACGTCATCCTGCTGGGACCCAACCTGGTGCTGAACGTGCGCTATGGCATCACGCAGCAGGAGTTCCCGGAGTACCGCGAGAGCCGCGGCACGGACCTCGCCGCGCTGGGCTTCTCCGCGGAGCTGACGCGGCTGATCGATCCCGCGCGCGCCACCATCCCGCGCGTGACGCCCTCCAATTATTCCCCCTATTCCACCTGGGAGAAGGGCGACGGCACCAACACCAGCCTGACGCACAACGCCAACGCCACCATGAGCACGCAGCGCGGCGCGCACTCGCTGCGCTGGGGCGCCGATTTCCGCGTCTACCGCGCCTTCGAGAACCGTTTCGCGCTGGAGACGTCGCCGCAACTCAACTTCGCCCAGACCTACACGCGCGGTCCCAACGACAATTCCGCCGTTTCGCCCAAGGGCCAGGACCTGGCGTCGATGCTGCTCGGGATTCCGACCGGCGGTTCGATGGAGCGCCCGGCGACGTTCGCGCTTCAGAACCTGTACTTCGGCGCGTTCCTCCAGGATGATCTGAAGCTGACGCGGCGGCTGACGGTCAATCTCGGGCTGCGCTACGAGATCGAGTCGCCGCTGACGGAGCGCTTCGATCGCCTGGTGGCGGGCTACGCCTTCGATACACCCAACCCGATCGACGCGCAGGCGCGCGCCAACTACGCCCGCTCGCCGATCGCGGAGATTTCCCCGGCGGAGTTCCGTGCCATGGGCGGCATACTGTTTGCCGGCGAGACCGAGGCCGGCCGCAGTCCCTTCCGCACCGAGAAGAACAACCTGCTGCCGCGCATCGGCCTCGCTTGGGCCGTGAATTCCAAGACCACCGTCCGCACCGGGTACGGAATCTACTACGGGACCATCGGCGTCAACGGTACCGATCCGCAGCAGTACGGCTTCTCGCAGGCTACCCCGATTCAGTCCTCGCTCGACAGCGGCCAGACGTACCAGGCTACGGTTTCAAACCCGTTTCCCGGCGGATTGCTCGAACCGCCCGGACGCTCCGGCGGGCTGCGAACCTACCTGAGCCAAGCCATCGTCTACCACAACCTGAACCGCAAGCAGCCCTACTCGCAGCGCTGGACTTTCGGCGTGCAGCGCACGCTGCCGCTCGATTTCATGGCCGAGGCGTCCTATGTGGGCAACCGTGGAACGCGTCTGGGCGTGAACCGGCAGGTGAACCCGGTTCCGCGGCAGTATCTCAGCACCGAGCCCATCCGCGACCAGGCGGTGATCAGTTTTCTGGGTGAGGTGTTCAATAACCCGTTCTACGGCCTCGGCCCGTTCTACACCCGCACCATCACGCGCGCCAACATGCTGCGGCCGTACCCCCACTTCGGCAGCATCACCACCGAGGAGCCGGCGGGCTACAACTGGTACCACTCGCTCCAGATCCGCGCCGCGCGGCGCCTGCGTTCCTTCACCTCGACCTTCGGTTACGCCTTCTCGAAACTGATGGACGCCACAAGCTTCCTGAACGAGACCGACCCGCTGCCCTATGAGGTGATTTCCCCTTCCCACCGCCCGCACCGCCTGACCGCCAGCGGCGTGTGGGAAGTGCCGGTGGGGCACGGGCGGCGCTACCTGCGCCAGATGCCCGCCGCGGGACAACTTCTGCTGGGAGGGTGGCAGCTCAGCGCGATTGTCATCCGGCAAGCCGGTCCGCCGCTGGCCTTCGGCAACATCCCCTTCGCCGGCAACATCAAGGACATTCCGCTGCCCAAGTCCCAGCGCAACGTGGACCGCTGGTTCAACACCGAGGCCGGCTTCTTCACCAGCACGGCGTTCAGCCTGGCTTCGAACATCCGCGCGTTTCCGCCCTACTTCGCAAGCGTGACGGCCGACGGCCAGGCGAAATGGGATCTCTCGCTGACGAAATCCTTCCGGCTGCGGGAGGACTCCACCCTGCGCTTCCGGGCGCAGTGTTTCAACCTGATGAACCACGCCAACTTTGCCCCGCCCAACACGGCCCCGACCAACACCGCGTTTGGGCGCATCACGGGCACGCGCAGCAGGCCGCGGACCCTCCAGTTTTCGCTGAACCTGTCGTTCTGAAGCGCCTTGTTTCACCTGTTGAAACCAGGCGCGCCTTGACGCCCGGCGGCTGGCGAGAGTAGTATCTTGGTGGAGGTCTCGAAACCCAATGACTCACCGCGGCTTGGCGATGCTCGTTTTTCTCTTTGTGGCCACGCATGGCGTGGCGCAGTTGAATCGTGGGACCATTACGGGAAACGTAACGGATGCCAGTGGGGCTGCGGTGCCGGGCGCGCCGGTGTCGGTCCGCAGCACTCAAACCAACGCTCTCTACAAAACCGAAACGACGGCCACCGGGCAGTACACCATGCCGAACCTGCCGCAGGGCGCCTACCAGGTGACGATCGAGATGAGCGGCTTCAAGAAGTTCGTTTCGCCGAACGTGGATCTGCGCGCCACCGACGTGCTGCGGATCGACGCGGTCTTGGAGGTCGGGGCGCTGACGGAAACCGTCGAGATCACGGCGCAGGTGTCGCGCGTGCAGACTGATTCCCCCCAGGTGGGGACTTCGCTCGCCAACACCAACATCATCGACCTGCCCTTGAGCTTCGCCGGCGGACGCTCGCCGGAGGCGTTCGCGTTCCGGTTGACGCCCGGCGTGGCGGGCAGTTCCTGGGCCTCCCACATCAACGGCTCGACGACGGCGTCGAAGGAGGTGCTGCTCGACGGCGCCAGCGTGAGCACCTACCGTTCGGGCCATTTCGGCGAGTCCTCGGTGTCGCTGGAGTCGGTGGCGGAGTTCCGGATTCAGACCAGCGGCATGTCGGCCGAGTTTGGGCGAATGCAAGCGGGCGTGTTTAACTTCGTGATGAAGTCGGGCGGCAACCGCGTTCACGGCAGCGCCTTCGGAGCGTTGCGCAACGAGGCGCTGAACGCGAATTCGTTCGCCAACAACGCGCGCGGAGTGAAGCGCCCGCTCGACCGGCGGCAGAACGCGGCCGGGTCCTTCGGCGGCCCGGTCTACCTGCCCAAGCTCTACGACGGGCGCGACCGGACCTTCTTCTATGTCACCTATGAACGCTACCGTGACCGCGCGCTCGGTTTCGGCTCGCCAAACCGCACCGTGCCGCTGCCGGAGTTCTACGAAGGCGACTTCAGCCGCCTGCTCGGACCGGCCATCCCCGCCCGGGATGCCCTGAACCGCCAGGTGCTCCGGGGCGCTATCTATGATCCGCTCACCTTTTCGCAGCTTCCCGACGGGCGCTGGATCGGGGAAATGTTCCCCGGCAATGTGGTGCCGAGGTCACGATTCAGCCAGGTGTCGCGGCGGCTCAACGAGATCGCGAAGAAACACTACCTGCCCACGGTCCGGGACGCCAGCGGACAGATCGCACTGCAAAACAACAGCTTCTTCCCCACCAGCAACATCCCGATCTTCGACCAGCACCAGTTCTCGGTGAAGGCGGATCAGATCATCGACGACATGCGCAAGCTGACCGGCTCGCTGAGCGTGACCAGCCGGCCCAGGCTCCTGCTGGACGCGGGCGGCATGTGGGACATGAACGACCCCGAGGGCGGGCCGCTTTCGAAGGCCCGCCGGCAGCGGGTCAAGTCCTACCTGGCGCGTATCGCCTACGATTGGACCATCACGCCGCTCTTGCTGGTGAACGTCAACGCCTCCTACAACCGGATGGAGAATCCCAACCGCAGTGTGCACGTGGGCGTGGACGGCGCCAAGGAGTTGGGCATCAAGAACCTCAGCACCAACGGCTATCCGGTGGTGAACTGGGGCGGCGGACCTTTCGTCAGCCTGGCGACCCCGGGCGATCCCCAGAACAATCTTTCAGTCTATGGTGGCAACGGCATTGTGGCGACATTCAGTTGGGCCAGGGGGCGCCACTTTCTGAAGTGGGGCTTCGATCACCGCCGCAACCTGTTGAACTCGAGGGACAGTGCGGGCGGCGTGCTGAATTTCGCCGCGCGGGCGACGGCGATCCCGAATACGACATTTTCCGGCACGCAGACCGGCTACTCGTTCGCCAGTTACCTGCTGGGAACCGTTGACAGCGCCGGTCTTGGCGCCCCACTGGGTCTCGGGGGCCGGCGCAGGTACTACGGAGCCTTTCTACAGGATGACTTCAAAGTAACCCCCCGGCTCACTTTGAACCTCGGTCTGCGCTGGGAGTTCCAGCCGCCCTTCGTGGAGGTGGCCGATCGGATGGCCAGTTGGAGCCCGGCCAAGCGCGACCCGGAGAGCGGCTATTTAGGGGCCTACGAATTCGCGGGGAACTGCGACGGCTGCACCGGAAAACGGTATTTCGGCCAGCGCCGCTTCCGGGATTTCGGGCCGCGCCTGGGCTTGGTCTGGCAGATTCTGCCTTCCTGGACCGTCAGGGCCGCCTACGGGATTTTCTTTGAGGGCGACCTGTTCAACGCCTCCTCGGCGATTCCCGGCGCCAGTTCGTTTCCGTGGCGAGGAAGCTACGCGCTCAGCGCGGACCCGGTCCGGCCGTGGGCGGGCATATTCAACTGGGACGCCGGCTTCCCTCTCGACCGCTATCTGCCCCCGTCCTTCGACGTTTCGCGCGCCAACCGGGGCGGCAGCCCGGCCATGATCGATCCGGCCTACGGAACCAATCCGTATACCCAGCAGTGGAACCTCAACCTTCAGCGCCAGCTTACCCGTACAATACTGCTCGACGTCGGTTACGTCGGCAACAAGACCACCGGCATCAAGAACAATTCGCTGGCGCGCTTGAATCAGTTACCCGCCTCGGTGTTGACTACCTATGGCCCGAGCCTGCCGAGAGCGGTTCGAAACGCCCAGGAAGCGGCCGCGAATGGAGTGCGGTATCCTTTCGCTGGTTACTCAGGAACCGTAGCTGGAGCGCTAAGGGAGTTCCCGCAGTTACAGGGGTTGGCGACGGTTTCCCCGTATGCTGCGCCGCTCGGTTTTTCGACCTATCACTCCTTGCAAGTGACCGTGGACAAACAACTCGCCAGCGGCGTCAGCTTATATGCGAACTACGTGTGGTCCAAGACTCTCAGTAACACCGAGTCGTCTGTCCCGGGCGATAACCCGGGCCCGCTCGATTACTACAATCTGCGGCTTGAAAAGACTCCCGCTTCGTTCGATCTGCCACACATGTTCAAGGCCTATGGCCAGTGGGACTTGCCGGTGGGTAAGAGCCGCAAGTGGGCGCCCGGATCACGCTGGCTGGATGCGGTGATCGGGGGCTGGTCCTGGTCGGCGATCGTCAACTACTATAGCGGCGGGCCGATGGGCTTCGGGGGCGCCTCCAGTCCCATGCCGAACGGCTGGAACGGAGGACAGCGCCCCAATGTCGCGGCGGGCGCCCTCGGGGTTTCCGGATTCCGCAAGGGCAACTTCAACTTCGCGGACATCCGCGCGCCTGAAAACACCTATCTGAACACGGCGCAGTTCTCCGACCCGCCGCCTCTGACGCTGGGGACCGCCGCGCCGCGGTACACCATCATCCGCGGGTTCGGCACCATCAGCGAGGACATGGGATTGCTCAAGAACTTCCGGCTGGCCGAAGGCAGCCGGGTGCAAATCCGCGCGGAGTTGCTCAACGTGTTTAACCGGCACCAGCTTGGCGGCATCAACACCAGCGTCACCAACGCGCTGTTCGGCCAGGTGACCAGCGTGAGCGGAAACCGGAGCGTCCAGATCGTCGCGCGGGTGGACTTCTAGCCGGGGCCGGGTGACACGATGCGACCGTTTGCGCTTGCCCTCACCGCCGCTTTTCTGCTGGCGCCCGCCGCGGCCCCGCAGGATGTTGACGGATGGAAGCTGGTGTGGTCCGACGAATTCGACCAGGACGGCCCGCCCGATCCGGCGAAGTGGACTTACGAAACGGGCTTCGTCAGAAACGAAGAGTTGCAGTGGTACCAGCCCGCGAATGCCTGGTGCGAGGGCGGCCTGCTGATCATCGAAGGCCGCCGGGAGCGGATCGCGAATCCGCACTTCGCCCCGGGCAGCGGGAACTGGCGAACCAGCCGCGAATACGCCGAATACACCTCGGCGAGCGTCACCACGCGCGGAATGCATGCCTGGCGATACGGCCGCTTCGAGATGCGGGGCCGGATCGACACACGCCCCGGTCTCTGGCCGGCTTTCTGGACGCTCGGCGTCGAGGGCCGCTGGCCGCATAACGGAGAGGTGGACATCATGGAGTACTACCGGGGCGTGCTGCTCGCGAACCTGATCTGGGCCGGTAGTCCCCGCACGCGTTCCGTCACCCGGCGCAAGCCCATTTCCTCCTTCGACGATCCGGACTGGTCGGCGAAGTTCCACGTCTGGCGGATGGATTGGGATGAGAACCGGATTGAGATCACGGTGGACGGACTGACGCTCAACGATACCAATCTGAACGGGACGTTAAACCCGGACGGCGGCAATCCCTTCCGGCAGCCGCATTACATGATCCTGAACCTGGCCATCGGCGGCGGGCAGGGCGGCCCGCCTTCTCAGGGTCTGGCCGATCCGTCCCAGACCGCGTTCCCGGCGCGCTTCGAAGTCGACTACGTGCGCGTCTACCAGAGGTAACGGGTGCATCGCCGGCGACGGTCCGGGGCCCAGGCGGCGGCCTGTGGCGCGGCTCTGAGCGGCGCGGAAACGCGCTAACCCAGCAAATCCAGCGCCGCCTGGATCTCGCCGCGGGCGTGGGCGTCGCCGCGCCGGGCGGCCGCTTCCAAGCCCTGCTGGTAGGTCTCGCGAGCCTCCTCCAGGCGGCCGAGCTTCTCAAGCGCCTGCCCGCAGTGGAAGTAGGCGTAGGCGTAATCGCGGTCCTGTCCGGCGAGGCGGCGGAACTCGGCCACGGCTTCTTCGAGCGCGCCGGCCTTGACGTACTCCATCGCCAGCCCGTAGCGGGCGAAGCTGTTGGCGGGGTCTTGCGCGAGCAGGTTCTTGAGCGCTTCCAGACGGTCCATCGGCTTCAGCTTAGCAGGCGCCGCCGCCCGGAAGCACGGCTCAACCTGCGGCCAGGCCGAGTTCGGTGTTCACCGCCTGAATCAGGGCGCGGATGTATCCGAAGATGTAGGCTTCGGCCGCCTTCGGCCCGCCCTCGCCGCCGCAGCGGGGCACGTGGTCCGGAACCACCATTCCGTTGAAGCGGACTTCACCGAGCGCCTTCATCACCCGGTACAGGTTGAGGTAGCCCTCGTCGGGGAAGGTCTCGTGAAAGCCGGGCAGCGGCGCGCTGACGTTGCGAAAGTGCACCTGAAAGATGCGGCCGCTGGCGCCGAACTCGCGAATCGCGGCGATGACGTCCTCGCCTTGGCCCGCCTCGCCGGCCATTTCGGCCCACGTGCCCACGCAGAACAGCAGGCCCGACCAGGGGCTGTGTCCGGCAATCTCCATCGCCCGCCGGAACGCCTGCCGTCCTCGGAAGATGCGCGCTACCCCCTGGTGGGTGACCGGCGGATCGTTAGGATGCAGTTGCAGGCGTACGCGCGCTTCCGCGGCCACCGGCAGAACGCGGGCCATGAAGTACTCGTAGTTGGCCCACATCTCTTCGTCCGGGTATTCTCGTCCGGCGGCGGGCGGGAGATTGGCGGCCTTGGCCAGCTCGAACTGGCGCGTCTGGCAGCCACGCGTGGTGGTGGTCCCGGTCTGGTAGGCGCCTCCGGTGTGCCACGCGTAGGTCGTGGTGTCGATGCCCGCTTTCCCAAGATCGCGCAGGAAGCGCTGGAAGCGCGCGATGGCTCGGTCGCGCCCGGCCAGTCCGAGGGTGAATTCCGGGGACGAATAGAGGTCGGAGAGCATGACCTCGAACAGGCGCAATCCTGCCGCCTCCACGGTTCGCTTCATCCCGCTCAGACGCTCGTAGCCGGCTTCCGCCTCGGGCAGGCGGACTTCCAGGTACTCGACGCCCATCTGCTTGAGGTAATCCAGGTGTTCGGGCGTCAGCATGTGTGGGCGCTGATGGCTGACGCCCAGCTTGAGGCCGGTCGCG
>CAKZVG010000655.1 GCA_937921835.1 uncultured Bryobacteraceae bacterium
GCTGGCCTTCTGGATCTTCATGATGCGCCAGATGCAGAGCGGCGGAAACAAGGCGCTGAGTTTCGGCAAGAGCCGCGCGCGGCTGCATTCCTCGCAGCAAAAGAAAGTCACCTTCAAGGACGTTGCGGGCGTTGACGAAGCGAAAGAGGAATTGCAGGAGATCATTGAATTCCTGCGCGAGCCCCAGAAGTTTCAGAAACTCGGCGGCCGCATTCCCAAGGGCGTGCTGCTGATCGGGCCCCCGGGCACGGGCAAGACCCTGCTGGCGCGGGCCATCGCCGGGGAAGCGAACGTCCCCTTCTTCTCCATCTCCGGATCGGACTTCGTAGAAATGTTCGTGGGCGTGGGCGCCAGCCGCGTGCGCGACCTCTTCGAACAGGGAAAGAAGAACGCCCCTTGCATTATCTTCATCGACGAAATCGACGCCGTCGGACGCCACCGCGGCGCCGGCCTGGGGGGCGGGCACGACGAGCGCGAGCAGACGCTCAACCAGTTGCTGGTCGAAATGGACGGCTTCGAATCAAACGAAGGCGTCATTCTGGTAGCGGCCACCAACCGCCCCGACGTCCTCGACCCCGCGCTGCTCCGCCCGGGGCGGTTCGACCGCCGGGTGGTGGTGGGGCGTCCCGACGTCAAGGGTCGCGAGTTGATTCTGCGCGTGCACACCAAGAAGATTCCACTGGCCGACGACGTGGACCTTTCCGTTCTGGCGCGCGGCACGCCCGGTTTCGCGGGCGCTGATCTGGCCAACCTGGTGAACGAAGCCGCCCTGATCGCCGCCCGGCAGAACCGCAAAGTGGTCACCCAGGCCGACTTTGAACTGGCTAAGGACAAGGTGATCATGGGCGTCGAACGCAAGTCCCTGATCATCAGCGACGAGGAAAAGCGCAACACCGCCTATCACGAGGCCGGCCACGCCCTGGTGGCGGCCGTGATGCCGGGCGCCGACCCGCTCCACAAGGTGACCATCATCCCGCGCGGCATGGCCCTGGGCCTTACCATGCAGTTGCCGCTCGACGACAAGCACAGCTACAGCAAGGGCTACCTGGAAGCGCAGCTCGCCATTCTGATGGCCGGGCGCATCGCCGAAGAGAAGCACATGCACCACGTCACCACCGGCGCGGGCAACGACATCGAGCGCGCCACCGAACTGGCCCGCAAGATGGTCTGCGAGTGGGGCATGAGCGAACTCGGTCCGCTCAGCTTCGGCAAGAAGGAAGAGCAGATCTTTCTGGGACGGGAGATCGCCCAGCACCGCGACTACAGCGAGGCCACCGCCCTGCTCATCGACGAGCAGGTGAAGAAGCTGGTGGAGACGGCCTACAACCGCGCCAGCAGCATCCTTGAGGAGCACCGCGAGGCCCTGGTGCGCATCGCCGAAACGCTCTTGGAGCGCGAGGTGCTGGATGGCAGCGAGGTCAAGGCGCTGATCGAGGGCTCGGACCTGCATACTCCCGAGGCGCCCGCCGCGCCGGCCGCTCCCGCCGGGGAAGGCGAACAGCAAGTGCTCCGCCCGGAGAGCGGACTCCGGCTGCCCGGATTGACCGAAGGGGAGCGTCCCCTGCCCGCGTGATCCCCGCGTTTCCCGTTTACCTGTTCGACGTCGACGGCACGCTGCTCGACTCCGCCGAGGATATCTGCGGGACCATCCGGGAGACGCTGGCCGGCACCGCGCAAGCGCATCTCGGCGACGATCACCTGAAGCGCTACATCGGCTACCACCTGCTCCACACTTACACGGACCTGTTCCCCGATGCGCCCAGGGAGTGGATCGAGGAGCGCATGCAGACTTACCGCTCGATCTACCGCGCGCGCGACCACGCCGCCACCCGCCTCTACCCGGGCGTGCGCGAGGCGCTGGCCGCCCTCGGCGGCAGAAAATCCACCGCCACCACCAAGAAGACCGATACCGTCCGCACTGTTTTCGAACGCTTCGGCCTCAGCCCGTTCTTCGATCACATCCAGGGCACCGAGGCGTTTCCCGCCAAGCCCGAGCCGGACGTCATCTTCGCCGCGCTGGAGGGACTCAAGGCGCGTCCGGAGGAGTGCCTGATGGTGGGCGACGCTCCGCCCGACATGGAGGCGGGACGCCGCGCCGGCGTGCGCATCTGCGCCGTGCGCTACGGCTACGGCGATCCCAAAGAACTCGCCAGGTGGAAGCCGGATTACTGGATCGACGACCTGCGCGAGCTGGCCAACGGCCGCCCTGTCACCCCACGATCGAGCTGATGTCGATCAGATACATCTGCCGCCCGCCTTCGTGCGGCGAATCGATGCACACCTCGCGTCCGTCCGGACTGAAGCGTGGATGGGTGTCGCAGCGCCACTCGCCGGTGTACTCCTTGGGCGAATGGAAACTCCCCAGCGGCACGCGCCGCCCCGTCGCCACCTCGTAAAGATACACGTGCTGGTTGCGCTCCTTGTCGGGATAGGTGTCGTTGAGGATCCAGCGGTTGCCCGGCAGATAGGTGCAGTGGCCGTTCTGGGTCATCACGTCCGGCCCGACCGCTTCCACCTTTTCGGTCTTGTCCCGGTACAGGTAGAACTTGTTTCCCTGTGAGGGGTGCCAGGCCCAGGCCAGTACGTGCTGCGGATCACGCCAGATGAAATGCGAGGTCTTGCCGTAGGGATCGAGCACATACAGATCCTTGCCTTCGGCGCTGGCAGTGAACATGCGGGTGGCGAAGCCCGTCCCTTCCTTCGCGCCGCGCCAGCGGTGCAGGAAGATGAAGCGCGAACCGTCGGTGTTGTAGAGCAGGTGGTTGAACCAATGCTTGGCGCCAGTCCAATCGCCGTGCGGGTTGGGCGTCTTCAGCGCGGCGGCGAGCGAGAGGACCAGTTGGAGCCGGCCGCTCTTCAGGTCCATCCGCCAGATGCCGGCATCCTCCGGCGCGAGCGCGTCTTTGTTCGGGTCCGCGAGCCCCGCATAGCCATAGCCCGGGCGGGTGTCGTTGAGGCGCCGGAAGTCCGGCGCCACCGACCAGCGCCCGTCCGGGCTGACCGCGTAGACCGGCGCCGGCAGCGTACGCTTGCGGCGCGTGCGCACGTCGAGCACGTGGGAGACGAAGCGGTCGCCCTGGCGGTCGTTCCAGATGACTTCGGTCTTCGAACCCGGCAGCCACTGGAGCATGCAGCCCTGCTGCCAGTTCCAGGCGCGGCTTTCGCCGAGTTCAATCCAGCGGTCGCCATCGCCGGTGTCCACCATGCCGACTTTGATGACGTCGCCGGCCCGCGGCGAGCGGTGCTCGAAGTCCACCTGGTTGCCGAGGACATAGCGTCCACCCGGGTCGAACTGAAGCTTGTCGTAATACCCGAACCAGTGAAATCCGGGTCCGCGGGTGATCCGCCTCACCGGCGGAAGCTTATCCGAAGCAAGGACCGGCAGAGCGGCCAGAGAGGCGGTGAATTGGCGGCGCAGCATGCTGGCAGTTATTATTTCAGTTCCCGGATGCGGATGTCCTTGAAGTGGACCTCGATGCGCGGTCCGCTGTGCACCTGGAGCGCGATGAAGCCTGTGTCCTCGATGCCGGGATCGGTCTCGGTGTAATCCACCGTGCGCTTGCCGTTGAGCTCGAGCGTGATGCGGTTGCCGCGCGCCGTGATCCCATATTCGTTCCAGCCCGCCTTGTCCAGACCGGCCAGGCTTTCCGGCGGCGCTTCGGCCAGCATCCGCCTGCGGCGTGACTCGTCGTAGAGCGAGCCCCAGTACTTCATGCCGATGTCGGCCTGGTAGCCCGCCACCTCATGAGAACTCGGGACCGCACGGCTGCGGAACTGAATGCCCGAGTTGCCATCTCCGTTCACCAGGCGGAACTTCACTCTCAGGATGAAATCCCGGTAGTGTTTCTCCGTCCGCAGGAAATCGTTGTGCTTGAGTCCGTCATGTTTGCCCACGATCACGCCATCGCGGACGCTCCACAGCCCCGGCGTATCCTCCACCCAGCCGCTCAGGTCGCGGCCGTTGAAGAGTGGAACAAAGCCCTCTTCCGCTGCCGCCAGCGCGGGAATCGCCAGCAACGCAATCATCCATTTCATCGCTTGGCCTCTTGTCAAATGCGCCACGGTTCGCGCATGGCGCGCGAGAGCATGCGGTTGGCTTCCGCGTCGCCCGCGAAGCGTTCCGCCGCGCCGTCCCACTTCACCGGCCGGCCAAGCCGCAGGCAGATGTTAGCCGCGTGCACGATGACGTGCGCGGCGTGCGCCGCGGCGGGGTTCGACACGGTGGTTGCGCGCGATCGCACCGCGTCCAGGAAATCGCGGATGTGCGGGGCCATGATGTTCCAGTGCCCTTTGGCCGGCGGCAGCTTGCTCAAATCCGGCAGAGCCCTTCGAGGATCGATTTCGGCGAGGCCTCCACCCGGCCGTCGTCCAGAATATGGATATAGCCTTCGTCGCCGTCGTAGCGCACGCCCTTCGGCGCCGCATCCATGAGGAGCAGCATCCCGTCGCGGTAGCGCGCGCACGTTGTAGAAGTAGGGGATGTTGTTGATGCCCGGCTTTTTCAGAAACACGCCCGCGCCGTCTTATTCCACCGGCAGTTCGAACGTGTCGCCGTGCGCCCACTGCACGGCTTCGAAGTAGTGCGCGCCCATGTCGGCGATGGCGCCCGCG
>CAKZVG010000656.1 GCA_937921835.1 uncultured Bryobacteraceae bacterium
CTCGCCCACCACGGTCAGGTGCGCGCGCTCGAGCACCCGCACGATGTCCCCTTCGGCCTTGCCCCCGGCGTCGATGCGCGTGACGCGCGCCACCACGAGATCCCCGTGCATCGCCTTGCGCGCCGCTCCGGGCGGGATGAAGAGATCGCCGCACACCCCTTCGAGCGGATGGGCCGCGATCAGGAAGCCGTAGCCCTCACGGTGCATGCGCAGCCGCCCGGTGGCGAACTCCCGGCTGCGTCCGGCGACGACGAAATGGCCGGGGCGGAGTTCGATCAGCTCGCCCCGCCTCAGCAGGCGGCCGATCGCCTCCTCCAGCCGCGCGCGCGCCTCACCGCGGGCGCCGAATTCGCGCACCAGGTGCTTGAAGTTGGACTTCGCGCCCGGGAGCGCGGCGATGCGGCCGAGCAGTTCCGTGTCGGAGACGGGAGGCGGCTTCATGCGGTTGTGGCGAAGATTCTGTCTCGATTATAGCGGTCCCGGGCGGTGCTACCATCGTTGTCTTATGCTCCGGCGAAATCTGTTGCTTTCACTGGCCCTGCTTTCCCTGGGCACGCTTGGCGCCGCGCCCAAGCGGGCCAGGAACGTGATCCTGTTTCTCGGCGACGCGGGCGGCATCCCCACGCTGCACGCCGCCAGCCTCTACAAGCACAACCATCCGCAGAAGCTCTTCATCCAGAGCCTGCCGCACCTGGCGCTGATGGACACCTCAACCGCCGACGCCTGGGTGACGGACTCGGCCGCCGGTATGACCGCCATCGTCACCGGCCAGAAAACCAACAACGGCATCATCTCGCAGTCCTCGTCCGCGGTGCGCGGCAAGCAGGACGGCGAGATCCTCAAGACCATCCTCGAATACGCCGAAGAGCGCGGCTTGTCCACCGGCGTGCTCACCAATATGAGCCTTGCCGACGCCACCGCGGCCGCCTGCTACGCCCACTCCAACGACCGGCGCGCGGCGGGCGAGATCTTCGCCCAGATCCTCAAGCCGCGTTTCGGCGACGGCGTCGACGTGCTTATCGGCGCCGGGCGCAAGAGCATCCTCGACGCCACCCGGAAACTCGGCCTCGACATCGAACCGGCGCTCAAGGAGCGTGGCTACCAGGTCTATGACGCGCCCGGCTCGATCACCGGACGGGAACGCCGCGTGGCCGCCATCTTCGACACCCAGAACTTCGATGTCACGCAGGCGGTCAGCCGCGCCATCGAAATTCTGTCGAAGAATTCCAAAGGCTACTTCCTCATGGCCGAGTGGGACATGCACACCGACAACGTGAAGCGCGGCCTCAACCACGTCATCGAACTCGACGACGCCATCCGCAAGGTGGCCGGGTCGGTCAAAGAGGACACGCTCATCGTCTTCACGGCCGATCACTCCTTCGACCTGCGCGTGCGCGGCGGGCGGCGCGGCGAGCCCCTCCTGGGCGCGGATGGCGTCCCCACCAAGGCCATCCGCATGGACGACGGCCACACCGGCGAGCAGGTGCTTGCGGCCGCCAAAGGCCCAGGAGCCGAGCGCGTGCGCGGCTACATCGAAAACACCGATCTGTTCCGCATTCTGCTCGCCGCCTTCGGCTGGGACAAGAGCGCCGGGCGGTGACCTTCCGCTATCTCCTTTTCCACAAGCCTTATGGCGTGGTGAGCCGCTTTGGCGCCGAACCCGGCCGGCCGACTCTGCGCGATTTCATCCCCGTTCCGGACGTGTATCCGGTGGGCCGCCTGGACCGCGACAGCGAAGGGCTCATGCTGCTCACCAGCGACGGCTGGCTCCAGCACCGTCTCACCGACCCGCGCTACCAGCATCCGCGCACCTACTGGGCGCAGGTGGAAGGCATCCCCACCCCGGAGGCGCTCGACCGCCTGCGCTCGGGCGTAAAGATCGGGCGCTATGTCACCCGCCCGGCGCGCGCGGGGCTTCTGGAGGCGGAACCCGCCGTCGCGCCGCGCCATCCCCCCGTGCGCCACCGCGCCAGCATTCCAACGGCCTGGATCGAACTGGCGCTGATCGAAGGACGCAACCGGCAGGTGCGCCACATGACCGCGGCGGTGGGCTTCCCCACGCTGCGGCTCATCCGGGTGGGGATCGGTCCGCTGCGCCTGGAGGGCCTGGCGCCGGGCCAGTGGCGCAATCTCACGCCGGCGGAACTGGCGCGCCTGCGGCTGGATGCGCCCGCGCGGCGTCAATCGCGGTAGCGCACGCTTTCCAGAAACAGTCCCGCAGCAGGCGCGGTCCAGGCCGCTACGTCGAGCGAGGCGTCTGCGCGGCCCGCGAGCAGCCGCGCGAAGTCCTCCTCCTTGATCTCGCCCCTGCCGAGCTTCACCAGCGCGCCCACGATGCGCCGCACCATGCGCCAAAGAAAGTGCGAAGCCTCGATGCGGAATTCGATAATGTGGCCTTCGAGCGCGATGGAAGCGGACTCCACCACGACCACAGTGGACTCCTCCGGCCGGGCCGGATCCTCGGCGCGGAAGCGCGCGAAGTCGTGCCGCCCGGCCAGCCGCCGCGCGGCGCGCGCCATCGCAGCCACGTCAAGCGGCTCCTTCACCCACCAGACGTATTTTTTCTCGAAAGCGGTCTTGCGAGTCGAAACGCGATAGAGATAGGAGCGCGCAAGCGCGTCGTGGCGGGCGTGGAAGCGCGTGCCCGCGGGTTCGGCGGCGAGGAGCACGATGTCGGCGGGCAGGCGCGAGTTTAGTGCGCGCAACAGCACTCCGGGATCCATCCGCACCCGTGCCCGCACCCGCAAGTGCGCCACCTGTCCGAGGGCGTGCACGCCCGCGTCGGTGCGCCCCGCGCCCTGGAGGTCGCACTCCATGCCGAGCAGATCCCCGGCCGCCTTGCGCAACTCCCCCTGGATACTGCGCGCGTTCTTCTGTTCCTGCCAGCCCCGGTACTTCGAGCCGTCGTATTCGAGCGTCAGCTTCCAGGTGGTGTTCAGAACTGTACTCGCAGGGCCAACTGGATCACGCGCCCGGATTCGCCGGTCTGAATGACGTTCTGGGCGCTGCTGGGGGCCACGGTGGCGCAGCAGGTCCGTCCGAACAGACCCGACAGGATGCTGAGCGAGCCGCCGGTGGCGTCGCGCGGCGTGTCGAAATTGGCGTGGTTGAGCGCGTTGAAGAATTCGGTGCGGAACTGGAGTTTGATGCGCTCG
>CAKZVG010000657.1 GCA_937921835.1 uncultured Bryobacteraceae bacterium
TTGAAGCCGTCGAGAAGGCCATCCAGGAGCTTCTGGAGCGGGAAAGGGCGGCTGCCCTTCAGCATAGTCTTGAAAAAGCCGGGGAGATGCTGCGGGAGCTCGAATGCATTCGATATTTCAGCGCCTCCGGGAATGAAAGAATCAGGGCGGTCGATGAAGAGACAGGGAAGCTCAGGGATCTGCTCGAATCGGCGAAGGATGGCGCGATCCCTGAACCGCTGCGAATGCTGGTGAACGGCGAGCATCCGCTGGCGGGGATGCTTCTTCTGGCACAGAAGGGCGCCGAACTCACTGACGAAGACTTCGCGCGATGCCTCGACCGTATTCGTGAGGCTTTCGGGAACAGTATCTATGTGAAGGCTGCGAGAGGGGCCATCCGCCTTGCGCCAGTGGAACCGCCGGACACGGAAAGCAGCCTGGCGGAACGGCCTGCGGAGCCCGCAGAGGCAGAAGAAGCCCTGGAGCCTGGACCGGCGATTCCGGGCCAGCCGGAGGCTTCCGGTGAACCCGAAGGCTGCGGGCAGGCGGGAGAGCAGGCCAGCGCGAACGAAACGGAAGGCGGGGCATGGGCCGTGCGGCCTGCCGAGCCGGTCCCAACCATCGCGGCAAACGGAGGTGCGGCGACTGGCATTGCTTCTGATGATTCGCAGCAGGCAGCTCCTGAGGAAGCGGCGGATCGTTCCGCCACTGGTTGCGGCGAGCGTTCGTCCAGCACGATGGCTGGTGAGACGCCTGCTCCGGGCAGCGCTGAACCCGCTGCCGCGCAGACATATCCTGAGGAGTGGCTGCGGTATTCAAAGATCCTGCATGGCCTGATTTCCCACCGGAAGCTCTGGGCGGCGTGGGCTTTGGCACGGTATCTAGAGGCTCGGGACATCGGGGCGCCGCTCTCCATCCCTCCGTGGGTGATCCGGGCGGCCGCCGCCGGGCTCGAACTGTCAGGAGCCGGGGACGGTTATGCGGCCCTGCTGCAGGAAGACCTGCGGAATTTCAGCGAGTCGGCGTTCCTTCCCGGGCAGCGCACATACAACTGGAACATCCGTCTTCTGCTGGTTGGCGCCACGCTGAAGGCTGCGCTGGCGGCACCCCAGACCGGAGCTGCGGCCGTGCTGCAGGGGCTTCATCTGGGCGGGGCTGACGGGCTGCATGAGCTCTGCTGGCGGATCGCCGAATTCGGGCAGCGCTATTTTGTGGAGGATACATCCCTGCTGGCAGGACTGCGGGATCTCGCCTCGCTGCAGCAGGAAAGGAGCCGGCTTCTCGAGGAGGCGCGGGCCTGGGCCGAGCAGGCTCCCACGTTCACGTTCAAATTTGCTCCGGCGGGCAAGGTGTGGCACCGGTGGGTGGAGAAGGGACGGATCGTCTGGCAGCTCACGTCGTTCGCACGGGGGGAGGCGCGGCCCGACGAGCAGGAAATCCGGAAGGCCATAGACAGAGCGCTGGACGAGGCCTGGTTCCGGAGCGAGGTGCGGAAGACGGATCGGCGTGACAACGGGCGCGTCGGCGGAAGGGACATTACCGCGGATCCTCTGGAACAGCTGCGACGGCGTCTTGGCGAGGCGGCGGCTCTAGCGCATCGGTGGATCGACCTGCTGCAGCATGAGCAGGAGTGGAACCGTGCGGGGCATTTCCTGCAGGAGGCGGCGCGTCTTCGGGAACAGCTGCTGCAACTCTCGCCGAGAGCGCAACATGAGGTGGCGCGGCTGCCGTTTGACGACTTCCAGTCCAGAGAGCTCAGCGGTGCCGCCGTCTGCACGGCTGCGCTGGAGCGGTTCCAGGCTCTCCTCCAGCCCAGCGAACTGAGCGGCGGTGATGCGGCCGATCCGGCCGACCAGATGCTGGCGGAACTGCTGCCCATCCCTGGCGTCGAGGTCGCTCCCGGCGAGGGAGTCCGCTGGATAAACCCGGATTCGGCCCTAAAGAGGCTGGAGTCCCTGTCCGCAGGCGCGGCGCTGGACTGGAAGGACGTGCTTCTTGAGTTCGCCGCTCAGGGCGACTACCAGCGCTGCGCCCGGATTCTGGAGGCAGCGCAGCGCGTTCCCGGCACGGTCGCCCCGGATCTGCTCACGGCCCTGGAGGAACAACATGAGGCGAGCTTTCGCGAAGCCCGGCTGCAGCTGCGGGAACAGATTGCCCGCGCCAGAAGGGAACTGGAAAATGCGGTGGCCCACGGGCTGCTCAACGAGAAACACCGCACCGATCTGAACGCGCGGCTGGAGATGGCGGAAGCACTCTGGAAGGAGTCGCTCGACGTCAGAGGCCTGCTTGAAGACGTTTCGGCGGTCAGCGCAGAGATCCAGCAAAGGGAACGGCAGCAGGTCACGGAATGCCAGCGCCGGCTCGAGCAGGCGCTGCCGCCGGATCACCCCGCGCGGGCGAAGATTGTCGAGGTTTTGGAGGGCGGCGATGTGCTCACCGCTCACGAGTGGATCGATCTCGCGCTGAAGGGGGAAGACCGGCCGCTTGCCGAGCCTCCCGAAGACCATTTCATCCGCTTCTTTTCCAAAGTTCGGGAGTACGACGTGCTCCTCGAGAGACAAACGCCGCGCGCTCTCAGAGAAGCCGTCGCCCATCGGGATTCACGCTTCGACCCCGACCTGGTCCGAATCACCGGAGCAGATGCCGACAGAGCGGCTGACGCCCTGGAGACGTGGCACAAGCTGAAGCGGTCGCATAACGGTGAGAATGAGCAGCTCCGCGAGATTCTCGAATTCCTCGGATTCGAGCTGTCCGAGGTGACCCCGCTTCCCGGCGAGCGTGGCCGCTGGTACCGCGTAAAGACCCGCCCTCTGTCCGACCGTTACGTCTGTCCAGTGCCGCGTTTCGGCTCCATGGCTTCCGGGCGGTACGTGTTGCTCTGCACGTGGGACCGTCCGAACGAGGAGGTGCTGCTGCGCGACGTCTCCGAGCACTC
This sequence comes from uncultured Bryobacteraceae bacterium, assembly GCA_937921835.1. GTDB lineage: Bacteria > Acidobacteriota > Terriglobia > Bryobacterales > Bryobacteraceae > CAKZVG01. Next base: position 2,915 of record CAKZVG010000657.1, read on the forward strand.
GCAGGATCCCGTCATCGTCTTCTTTTTCGGGCGTCTGACGGAAGTCCGTCGGCGCAATCTGGCGCGGCTCTGCCGTGAACGCTTCCTCACCTGCGTGGTGCTTGACGACCTGCTGATGTTCCACCTCTGCACAATTTCTGGACACCGGCTGCCAGCGTTTTTCTCCTGTACCCTTCCCTTTACCCACGCGCGTGCCTATGTGACCTCCGCCGGCCCGCTGCCTCCAGAGATGTTCTACGGACGTCGGGAGGCGCTGGAGTCCATCATGAACCGTCAGGGCACCTGCTTCATCTACGGCGGGAGGCAGCTCGGCAAGACGGCGCTGATGAAGGAGGCCCAACGCAGGTTCCACGGGCCGGAAGAGGACCGGTTCGCGGTATGGATCGACCTTAAGGCCAGCGGCATCGGCTACCACTCCCAGCTGGACGAGTTATGGCCGCTGGCCGCGGGCGAGTTGGTGAAGGCGGGGGTGAAGGCTGATTTCCCGTCGCCGTGCAGCGCGGAGGGCTTCACCTCTGCGCTGGGCGCCTGGATGGAGCCGAATCCCCAGCGGCAGCTGCTTCTGCTTCTGGACGAGGCCGACCGTTTCCTGCTCGAGGACGCGCGCCCTGGGCGCGATGGCGAGTTCGCCCGGGCCGTAGCGCTCAAAGGGCTGATGGACCGCACCGTGAGGCGCTTCAAGGTGGTGTTCGCGGGTCTGCACGACGTACAGCGCACCACGACGCTGGCCAACCATCCCCTCGCGCACTTCGGCACTCCCCTCTGCGTGGGGCCGCTGCTCGAGCGCGGCGAGTGGAAAGACGCGCGGGCCCTGATCGAAGAGCCCTTTGCAAGGCTCGGCTACCGGTTCGAGGAGCCCATGCTGGTGACGCGCATTCTCTCACAGACAAACTACTACCCGAGCCTGATCCAGCTTTATTGCGAGCAGCTTTTCGACCACCTAATGCGCTCGCCGGCCTCCACCCACGACTGGAACTCGGGTCCGCCCTATGTCATCCGGTCCGCCGATGTCGAAGGGGCCTACCGGAGCCAGGAACTGCGCCGGGCGATCCGCGACCGGCTGCTGTGGACCCTGCAGCTGGATAAGCGTTACGAAGTAATCGCCTACACGCTAGCCTATGAGGTGATCAGCGCGGACCCAGAAACGCGCGCTCAGCTTCTGTCCAAAGGCATGGACGCCGTCTACCTTCAGCGCCTGGCCAGTTCATGGTGGCCGGAAGGATTTGCCGGGACCAGATCCGTCGACTCTTTCCGGTGCCTGCTGGATGAGATGGCCGGACTCGGCATGCTCAGGCACGCCGGCGAGGGCCGGTACGGGCTTCGCAGCCCGAACGTGCTGAACCTGCTGGG
>CAKZVG010000658.1 GCA_937921835.1 uncultured Bryobacteraceae bacterium
AGGCTGATTCCCGCGCCGACGGCGCTAGGCGGCCCGCTGGGAACCGTCAATTACACCCGCACGGCGGGCAACCGGGTGCCGAAAGACACTTACAGTTTCCGCGGGGATCACAACCTGACCGGCAACGACCGCATCTTCGCGCGCTACTCCTACGACGATACGCCCTGGGTCCGGTCTCCGGCCTACGGGGAACAGTACCGCAACGTCGCGCCCACGGCCGGACCGCAGGTATTCACGCGCTGGAATGGGGTCACCGAGTACTCCCGGGTGTTTTCGCCCACCCTGCTGGGCATGGTCCGGTACTCGGCGGCGCGGTTGATCAACTTCCGGCGGCCTTATTCCGATAACTTCGATCTGGAGTCACTCGGGTTGCCCGCCTATCTGCGCCAGGGCATGGTGGACCCGGTCTCGCTGCCGGCGATTGTGATCACCGGGCAGTCCATCACCGCGTCGCTCCCCAACGTCGTGGTCGGGGGCTTGATCGGGGCGACGGACCTGATCCGCTTCGGCCACACGCTACAGACCGTGCAGGGGAATCTTACGAAGAACCTGGCGCGGCACACCTTCAAGTTCGGCGGGGAGTTCCGCAGCGTGCAATTCAACACGCAGCAGACGGGGGATACGGCCCACAGCTTCAGTTTTGGACCGGCTTGGACACAGGGTCCTAATCCCACCCAGTCGAGCGCCACGGCGGGACTGGGGCTGGCGACCTTCTTGCTCGGCATCCCCAGCGGACAGGTGAACCCCGCTCCGGCGCTGGCGATGACCCAGAAGTACCATGCGCTGTTCTTCCAGGACTCCTGGAGGGTGACGCCCAAGCTGACCATGAACTGGGGATTGCGCTACGACTACGAGACGCCGCGCACCGAGCGCTTCAACCAGCTCACCAACTTCGATTACAACGCGCAGTCGCCGTTGCGGGCGCCAGGGATCGAACCGCGCGGAGGCCTGACTTTCGTCGGGGTGGGCGGCGTATCGCGCTACAACGCCAACCCGGATCGCAACAACCTCGCGCCGCGCCTCGGCGTCGCCTACAAGCTGACCCGCAAGACGGTGCTTCGTGCAGGCGGAGGACTGTTCTACGCAACCACGGCCGGCGTCGGCGGCGACGCGGGCGCCTTTGGCGTCTCTGGCTTCCAGGCCGCCACCACGATCGTAACCAGCCTGGACGGGCTGACGCCGGTGGTGAAGTGGAGCGACCCGTATCCGGGCGGCCTGTTCAACAAGCCTACCGGCTCCAGTCTCGGATTGGCGACGCTGGCCGGCCAGAGCGTGCAGTTTTATGACCGGGGCAACCGGACGCCCTACTCCGCGCAGTGGAGCTTCAGCCTTCAGCAGGAGTTGCCCGCCAGCACGATGCTGGAGATCGGCTACGCGGGCAGCCGTGGGCTGATGTTCCCCTTGGGCCGTACCTGGAACCAGTTGCACCCACAGTATCTGGCGCTGGGGGACACGCTGCGCCAGCAGGTGGCCAATCCGTTCTTCGGGCAGATCCGGGTTGGCGCTTTGGCGCAGGCAACGGTCACGCGGGCGCAGCTTCTGCGCGCTTTCCCGCATTTTGACGGCGTCTCTTCGCAGAACGCCTCCTGGGCTTCTTCGCGCTACCACTCGCTGCAAATGAAAGCCGAGAAGCGCTATGCCAGCGGGTTGAGCGTTCTTCTTTCCTACACCTGGTCGAAGCTGATGGATTACGCCGCCGGACCGTTCGCCGGCGAGTCGCTGGGCGCCAGTTCCTTCCAGAACCATTACAATCTGGCGGCCGAGTGGAGCCCTTCGACCATCGACCAGACGCACCGGCTGCTGCTGAACGCGGTCTATGAGATTCCGTTGTTCCGCCAGCAGAGCGGCGCAGTGGGCAAAGTGCTTGGCGGCTGGCAGGCCGGAGCCATCTGGTCGAATCTGTCGGGAGGACCGCTGGGGATCAACTCGGCGGTGAACAACACCTTCTCGCAGGGCGGCGGGCAGCGTCCCAACTGGACTGGAGCGAACCCCTGCGTGGAGAACCCAACGCCACAGCGCTGGTTGAACGCGGGGGTGTTTTCCAACCCTCCGGCTTACACGTTTGGCACCGCGCCGCGCACCTTTAACGGCTGCCGGAGCGACAAGACGGCCCAGGTGGATCTGACCTTGGCCAAGAACACGCGCTTTGCCGAGCGGTGGACTTTACAGTTCCGCGCCGAGGCATTCAACATCGCGAACACTGTCCGTTTCGCTCCCCCGAATCAGGCTTTCGGCAACCCGCAGTTCGGGGTTGTCAGCGCGCAGGGTAACCTTCCGCGCATCGTCCAGTTCGGCGTGAAGCTGCTGTTTTGAGCGGGAAGGAAGGCGCCCCGCGGGCGCTTCCGTTAGATCGGATCCGTCTTCGGTTCGGCCCCGGTTAGCCCCTGGTCCTCCTGCGCGGGGTCGTAGGCCGGGTTGCGGGCGGGCATCGCCGCCTTCACCGACTGCCGCCAGCGGCGCAACAGGCCGTGCAGCCGCGCCGCCTCTTTCGGCAGCTTCCGCGCCAGGTTCTTGCTTTCGCCCGGATCTTCGGCCAGATCGTAGAGTTCCAGGCGGTTGTCCTCGTAGAACTCGATCAGCTTGTAGCGGCCGCTGCGCACCGCGCCGCCCGGCGCGCCGCCCTGGTTGCTGTAGTGCGGATAGTGCCAGTAGAGCGCGTCCCGTTT
>CAKZVG010000659.1 GCA_937921835.1 uncultured Bryobacteraceae bacterium
TACCGGGACTACCAGGAACTGCTCGCGGACCGGAGCGTGGACGCCGGCATCATCAGCACTCCCGACCACTGGCACGCCCGCATGGCCATCGTAGCCATGCGGGCCGGCAAGGACGTGGACGTCGAGAAACCCATGGCGCGGAGCATCGAGGAAGCCCAGGAGATGGTCCGAGTGGCGCGCGAAACGGGGCGCGTGCTGGCCGTGGACAGCGAGCACATGGCGCATGGGATCTGGAAAGTCGCGCGCCAGGCGGTGGACATGGGGGTTCTGGGCAAGCTCCTGTGGAGCCAGACCAGCCGCAGCCGGAATGCGCGCGAGACGCCCTGGAACTACGAATTCGACGCCGATGCCGGCCCGGGCAACATCGACTGGGACCGCTGGCTCGGCGACACCGCGAAGGTTCCCTTCAGCAAGGAGCGTTTTTTCCGCTGGCGCCGCTTCTGGGAGTACGGCGGCGGAATCATCACCGACCTGTACTATCATCACATCACGCCCCTGATCCATGTGACCGGACGAAGTTTCCCGGTGCGAGCCGTGGCCGCCGGCGGGCACTATGTCTACCCGGCAAGCGAAATCGAAGTGCCCGACACCGTGCTGCTGGGCCTCGATTTCGCGTCCGGCCACAGCATGGCCGTGGGCGGATCGCTGGCCAATTCGCTTGAATTGCCGATCGCCGTCCGCGGCCACGAAGCGAACATGCGCTTCACCGGTGGCAGCCACTTGCGGCCGGGGGCGATTCTCCTCGAACCGGAGCGCCCTTTCGCCGGGGTGTTCGAGGAACGCATCCGCAAGCTGGGGCTGGAGGGCGTGTGGGTGGACAGCGAGCAGGAGGACACCGACTCCTCGCAGCGCACCCGCGGGCGCGCTTTCCGGATCGAGTCGCCCCCGTCGGAGAGCTTCCTCGAGAATTTCCTGCGCTGTATCCGGACGCGGGAAAAGCCCGTCCTCGATGGCGAGTTGGGCTATCGCGCGCAAGTCGCGGTGGAGCTTGGAGCCCAGGCATTCCGGTTTAACCGGGTCGCCTTCTTCGATCCGGTGCGGGAGCGCGTGGTGGACAGCCAGCCGGCGGGGATTCCGCGCTGAGGCGGCGGGTCTCTCCGGGCAGGCCGCGCCGCGCGGGTTCGCCCGCTGCAAGCCAGGCCGGCGGGTCAAGCCCGGCGGCCGCCGCCGGCTCTAGATGTCCGTTACATCTATAATCGAAGTAATGTCCGTTGGGATTTCCGGCGCCGCTCCCGAAGCGTTGCCGTAACAAGGATGATATGAACCAATCGAAGCGAGTACTCATCGTGGGCGGCGTGGCGGGCGGAGCCTCGTGCGCCGCGCGCCTGCGGCGGCTGGACGAGAGCGCCGGAATCGTTCTGTTTGACCGCGGCCCTTTCGTGTCCTTCGCCAACTGCGGTCTGCCCTACTATGTGGGCAACGTCATTCAGGAAGAAGCCAAACTGCTGGTGGCGACGCCGGAGCTGTTCCGCGCGCGCTTTAACATCGAAGTCCGGACCCGGAGCGAGGTGACGGCCATCGACCGCGAGGCGCGCGAGATCGAGGTGCGGGAAGCCGCAACCGGGCGGCTCTACCGCGAGCGCTACGACGCGCTGGTGCTCTCGCCGGGCGCCGCGCCGCTGCGTCCCCCGCTGCCGGGCATCGATCTGGAAGGAATCTTCGCGCTGCGGACCATCCCCGACAGCCGCAGGATCCGGGATTGGATCGAGTCGCGGAGTGCGCGCCGGGCGGTGGTGGTGGGCGGAGGATTCATCGGCCTGGAGATGGCCGAGAACCTGGTGCAGCGCGAGCTTGAAGTCACGCTCATCGAGATGGCGCCGCAGCTGCTCCCGCCCTTCGATCCAGAGATGGCGGACTTCGTCCACCGGCGCGTGGCCTCGCGCGTGGCGCACGTGCAGTTGTGCGACGGAGTGGAGCGTTTCTCGCAATCCGGCGGCGGGCTGGTGGTCCACACCTGTTCCGGCGCCTCGTTTCCGGCCGACCTGGTGATTCTGGCCATCGGGGTCCGGCCCGAGACGGAGCTGGCGCGCCAGGCGGGCCTCGCCATCGGTTCCCGGGGCGGCATCCGGGTGGACGAGGCGATGCGCACCAGCGATCCGCGGATCTGGGCGGTCGGCGACGCGGTCGAGGTCCGCGATTCCGTGACCGGAGAGTGGTCGCTGATCCCGCTGGCCGGGCCCGCCAGCCGGCAGGGACGCGTGGCGGCGGCATCCATCTGCGGGCGCCTGGCGCGCTTCCGCGGTGTGCAGGGAACGGCGGTGTGCGGCTTTTTCGGGATGACGGCGGCGCTGACGGGCGCGAGCGAGCGGTCTCTCAAGCGAGCCGGGATGGGCGATTACGAGGTGGTGTACCTGCATCCCGGCCACCATGCGGGCTACTACCCCGGCGCGCGCCCGATCCACCTGAAGCTGATCTTCCGGCGGAGCGACGGGCGGGTGCTTGGAGCGCAGGCGGTGGGGGAACAGGGGGTCGCGCGGCGCATCGACGTCATCTCGATGGCGGTGCAGAACCAGGCTACGGTGTTCGACTTGGAAGAGGCCGAACTCTGTTACGCGCCGCAGTACGGCGCCGCGAAGGACCCGGTCAACCTGGCCGGCATGGCCGCCGCGAACATCCTGCGCGGCGACGTGGAGGCCGCCCCCTGGTCCGAGGTGCACGATACCGGCGCCCTGCTGCTCGACGTGCGCGAGCCCGGCGAGTTCAAGACGGGTTCGCTGCCGGGAGCGGTGAACATCCCACTTGGAGAACTGCGCGGCGCGCTCGGCGGCCTGCCGCGGGATCGCCCGGTGTGGGTCGTGTGCGGAGTGGGGCAGCGGGCTTACTACGCCTGCCGCCTGCTGCGGCAGCACGGCTTCGACGCCCGCAACCTGCCGGGCGGCTACACCACCTACCAGGCCTGGTACCCGAAGGGGCGCGTCTGATGGCGGATCACCCTCCTGCGCCGCGCCCTCCCTCGCGCTGCTTCGTGTGCGGCGAGGAGAACCCGCGCGGACTGCGCCTGCGCTTCACGGCCGATGGCGCGGGCGTGTCGGCGGAATGGATCCCGGCGCCGTACCTGGAAGGCTTCGAGGGGATCGTCCACGGCGGAATCGTCTCCACCGTGCTCGACGAAGCGATGTCGAAGGCGGTTGCGGAGCGGGGCTGGCGGGCGCTCACCTGCGAGTTGCGCGTGCGCCTGCGCAAGCGGGTCCGTCCCGGCGAGACCTTCCGCATCCGGGGTTGGGTGAGCGAACGGCGGCGCCGCCGCATCCTCACCGAGGCGGTGCTTGAGAGCCCCGGCGGCGAGGAGCACGCACACGCCTGGGCGGCATTTCTGGCGGCGGCGGGCGAGGCGTCATGAGCGTCTCCGCGGACGAGGAGACGCCCGCCGTCGCCACCCGGCTGATCGGCCCGGGCGAGCGGGTGGAGCGGGGCGCGGAAAGTCCGGCTCCTCACTGAAAACGCTGCCTCGCTGCGCGGCTCAGCGCACGGCAATCGTCACGCCTGGCTGGCTCTGAAACGAACCCACCCAGAGCGTCACCGGGAGGAGTCCCGAGGGCACGTAGCCCGATGGCAGCCGGACGTTCAACTGCAACACGCCGGCCGTGCCCGGGGCCGCCGCGGCGAACACGACCTCAGCGGGCAGACCGCCCACCGCCACCCTCAGCGGCAGCACTGGCGCCGGAAGGGGTTCGCGCGCCGGCCGGCCCTCCACCGCCGCGGGCTGGAGTGCGC
>CAKZVG010000660.1 GCA_937921835.1 uncultured Bryobacteraceae bacterium
TCCGCGGGGATGTGCAGTGGGCAGCCGCTCGATCCGGAAGTCCTGCGCCTGGCGAAGATCAAACTCAGAATGGCCGAAAACCTGGAACGCCTGCCCAACTATACCTGCCTGCAAACCATCGAGCGCACGCAGCGCGGCCCCAAATCGCAACGCACGAGGATCATCGACACCATCCGCATCGAGGTGGCGCTGGTGGGCGGTAAGGAACTGTTCGCCTGGCCGGGCGGCGAGCGCTTCGAGGAGCGCGAAATCCGCGAGTTCGCCGGACCCGGCGGAGCCATCGGCAACGGCAGTTTCGCGCTGCACGCGCGCGCCGTCTTTCTTTCCGCCGCGCCCGTGTTCCGCTATGCCGGCGAGACCGAGTTGCGCGGCCGCCGCGCCTACCGCTACCGCTTCTCGGTCGCCCAGGGGCTCAGCGGCTATCTGATCCGCTCCGGCGAGCGGACCGGCATTGCCGGATATCATGGGGACATCTGGGCGGATGCCGGCTCGCTCGACTTGCTGCGCCTGGAAGTACACGCCGACGACATCCCGCCGCACCTGGAGATCCTCAACGCGTCCAACGTGATCGACTACGAACGCGTTCCGCTGGGCGGCGCGGACTTCCTGCTGCCCGTCAGTTCCCAGTTGAGCATGCTGAGCATCTACGGCATCGAAAGCCGGAACGCGATCCGCTTCTCCGGCTGCCGGCATTATGCGGGCGAGTCGGTGGTGACCTTTGGCGACCCTCCAGCCGGCGAGGGGCCCGCCGCGCCCCGCCGCCAGCGCCTGGAATTGCCGCCCGGACTCGAATTCGAGATCAGCCTCGAAACACCCGTAAAATTCGAGGAGGCCGCCATCGGCGACCCGGTGAACGCCACTCTGGCTCGCGACCTGAAACGCAAAGGAAAACTTCTGGCTCCCAAAGGAGCGGCCCTGAGCGGACGCCTGGCGCGCCTGGAGCGCCGCTATGGCGGACGGGATTTCTTCCTCGTCGGGCTTGAGTTCTCTAAGCTTGAATTCGGCGATTTCGAAGCGGAAGTGCAGGCCCGCTTCGAGCGCGCCGCCAGCTTGCTGCCGGGAATGGCCGGCAGCCCCGGGTTTCCCCCCGCCCACGCCCTCCAGCCCGGCCGGCGCGCGGATGGTCCGGGCCTGCTGGTCTTGCCGGGGCCGTCGTTTGAATTGCCCAGGGGATTCCGGATGATCTGGAGGACCGTGGACCCGCCGCCGCCGGATGGAATACGCTGAATAGATCGAAGCTGTGGAAGGAAAGCCATGATCCAGTTCGAAATCGAATCCGACCGTCCGCTGTTTGAAGCCGCCGTCGCTTTCGCCGAAGCCCAGGTCAAACGGTTGATCGAACGCTACCCGGACTTCTACCCCGTCTACACCCGCAACGGCCGCTGGAAGCATGAAGGCCCATCGTGGACCCATTGGTGCGACGGCTTCCTTCCCGGCATGATGTGGCTGTTCCACCGCCGCGCCAAGGCGGGCAGCGCCGACAGCGCCTACTGGCTGGAGCAGGCGGTGCGCTACACCCGGCCGCTTGAGGCTCGCAAGGACGACCGCGACGTACACGACCTCGGCTTCATTTTTCTGCCCACTTACTACCGCTGGTATCAAAAGACCAAGGATCCCGCCCTGAGCGAAGTCCTGGTGCAGGCCGGCAAGACCCTGGCGTTACGATTCCGGGAAAACGGCCAGTATCTGCGCTCCTTTGTCGCCGAAAACTCCCTGTTCATCGACATCATGATGAACGTGGGGATCATCTTTTACGCCGCGCGCGAAACCGGCGACCGGCGCCTGCGCGAGATCGCCCTGCGCCATGCCTTGACCACGCGGCGCTACCTGGTGCGCGGGGACGGCTCCACCGCCCATGAGGGCCTGTTCGATCTCGAGACCGGCGAGTTCGTCCGCGAGGCCACCCACCAGGGCTTCCGCGCCGATTCCTGCTGGTCCCGCGGCCTGGCGTGGGCCATGTATGGCTTCAGCACCTGCTACGAGTACAGCCGCGACCCGCGTTTCCTCGGCACCGCCATGGACTGCGCGGATTACTACATCACCCACTGCCCCGCCGACGGCGTTCCACCCTGGGACTTCAACGCTCCCGCCGAAAGCCGCAAACTGCTCGACACTTCGGCCGGAGCCATCGCGGCCGCGGGGCTGCTGCGGCTGTCGCGGCTGCTGCACGATCCGGTCAAGGGGCATTTCTACTGGTCCACGGCGACGGTGATTCTGCGCAACCTCTGCCAGAAACATCTCGCCAAGGACGACCCCGATTGGGAGGGCGTGCTCAAAGGCGGCGTCTACCACGTCCACAAGAACCTGGGCGTGGACGAGAGCGTGATGTGGGGCGATTACTTCCTGATTGAAGCGCTCGAACACCTGCTCCGGCTTCCGGCCGAAATCCGGCACGCGAAGCCGGAAAACGCGGGGTAGCCGGACCGGCCGCCCCTCGCGGCGCGGGGGTATCGGTTTGCATGTGTCACTAGAAGAACCGCACCGAGTAACTGAACCGCACCCCCCGTCCGATTTCCGGCGCATAGGACTTGATCAGCGAGACGTGATTGCGATACAGCCGGTCGGCCGCGTTGAATAAGTTGACGCCAAACGAATGCAGGGCGTGCGAACGCGCCAGCGTGTAAGTGGCGTTGAGGTTGATCGTCGCGTAGCCCGGCGTCGGTTCTTCGTTCACGTACAGATCGTTCTGAACGTTCGCGAGGATCAGCTCCGGACGGACGCTCAATCCCCCGCGCCGGCCCTCGATCCCCACCCGGCCACGCACGGGCGGAATCCGGGGCAGGGGAAGGGCTGGCGCGGTGAGCTGCGCGTCCACCGCGTCCACGCCGAGGCGCAGCCACAGGTCGCGGAGCAACGAAACGTCCAGGCGTCCCTCGGCTCCCAAATAGCGGCTGTCGCCTTGCCGGAAGAAGGCTTTCACCAGACCGTCCTCGAACTCGCCGGTAGGCTCGAGAAAGATGAAATCGCTTAAGCGGTAATAGAAGAAGTTACCCTCCGCCTTGAGCCGCGAAGTCTGATGGCGGAGAGAAAGATCCACCCCGCTGCCGCGCTCCCTCTTCAAGTTCCGGTCGCCGACTTCGTACGCAAGGTTTCCGTGGTGCGGCCCCTGGTTGAATAACTCCTCGATCGCCGGCGCCCGGTAGGAGTTACTGTAACTGGCCATGAACGCGCCTCCCCTCCACAGCGGCACATTCAATCCGGCCGAACCCGAGAAACCGGTGAAGGACCGGCTTCCGGCGCCGCGCGGCTGGTAGCGGTTCGTCTCCAGGCGTCCGCCGAACTGGAAGCGCACGCGTTCCAGGTTCAGCGACTGCAAGGCGAAGGCGGCAAAATTGTCCTGCGTCACCGGCGGCGTGGCCGCTTCCTCCCCGCGCACGTCGTAGGACCGCCGCATCCCGGCGAACCCGAAGCTGCCCGAGAGCGTTCCACGGCGGTGCTGATCGAAAACCCCGCGGTAGCTGAACTGCCGGTTGAAGAATTCGGCGCCAATGGCATCCTCCACCAGTTCCTTGTGGTTCCAGTCGCTGTAGTTAAGATTCAGGGTGAAGTTCTCGACCGGCCCGTCCAGGTCCTTGAGGCCCGCCGCCAGACGCAGGTTGTGGCGGCGCCACTTCAGATCCACCGGCCCCTCGTCCTCGTGATGGTGATCCCCGTCGCCATCCAGCCGTTTCACCGCCGCGTGGTGTTTATGCTCGCCCTCGTGATCGTGCTCGTGCTCGGGCGCGAGCGGGATCCCATAGCGCCCGTCATAGACGCCGTAGCCCAGACTCCAGAAGTTGCGCTTCCCGTAGCGCCCGAGGCTGGCGGAGGTGTGGGTGATGCGGGTCTCGGAGTTCTCGACCTTGCCCAGCGGGGTCTTGTAATCCCCCGTCCTCAGGCCGCCGCCCGCGGCGTTGAGCATCCACCTGCCATTGCCATACTCCATCCCCCCATTGCCTCCCCCCAATCCGTTGTTGGTCCCGCCGGTCGCGTTCAGGAAACCTCGCACCCCCTCATGCGCGTGGCGATGCACCTCGTGATGCCCCGACAAGACGTTCACCACGCCTCCGATCGCGTTCGTTCCATAAAGCAGAGTCGCGGGTCCGCGCACCACTTCGATGCGCTCGACGCTGGATGCGTCCACGGGTTCCCCGTGATCGCCGGACTGCGAAGACAGGGTGCCGCTCGGAAGACCGTCCTGAAGAATGAGCACCCGGTCGCCGTCGAAGCCGCGCACCACCGGCCGGCTGGTGCCCGGCCCGAAGCTGCGTTTCGCGATTCCCACCTCGTGGTCCAGCGCCTCGCCGAGCGACGCCGAGGCGCGCGGAGCCAAGTCCAGCGCCTGCACGGTGAGCACCGAATGAAACGCATCGAGCGTGGGCTCTTCCCTTCCCGAGGCGGTCACCGTGATCTCCTCGTGAATCGGCGCCAGGCGCAGCACGAAGTCGAGAGAGACCGATCCGCCCGCCGTGACTTCCACACTGCGCCGTTCGTCGCCGAGCGGGTGCATGTGCGCGATGAGGTCATAGCGTCCGGGCGGCACCTGCCGGAATTCGAAGCTGCCGTCCGCCCGGGTCTCGGCGCTACGCCTGAGCTGGACAATCAGCACGGTGGCGTGATGCAGAGGTCCGCCACGTTCGAGCGTGACCGTTCCCCGGATGGCGCCCGCCTCCTGGGCGGGCAGAGTGGGGGCGAGAAACAGAGCGGCGGCGGTCGCGGTGATCCAGGTTCGCATAACTTACACTGGATGCGGGACCGGGCAGCAAAGTGAAGCCTTTCGTGCGAGCGGGCCGGATTGCGCCGTGAGCGGGACGCCGCGCGCCGTGGGCGGACCCGCGCGGAGTCACTCGCGCGGCACCAGCCGGATCATGCTCAGGTTTACGCTGAAGAGCCGCTCGTCTTCCGCCGCGCGCCAGACCGGGAAGGCGGCCACGCGCAGGCGGTACTCATCGGCGTCGGGAAGATCCGTTTCCAGCACGAACAGTCCGGGACGGTCCAGCGTCCAGCGTCCCGCGCGGACGCCGTTGGTCCAGGCTTCGACACAGACCGGAACGCCCTGCTCGAAGGACTTCTCGTGCGCGAAGCCGCGGATGCGGAGCCGTTGCGGCACGGGCTTGACGCGCTCCAGCCGGGCGCTCGCCTCGGCGCCGATCCAGCGGTACTTGTTTCCGAAGGCCCCCTCCAGTTCGTACCATCCCTCGATGAGGCGCGCGGCGTGTCCCGGCAGGCTGAAATCGATCGTGTCCGCGCGGTCGCCGGGGTAGAGTTCGGATTTGTCGGCCGAAGGCAACAGGTTGTAGACGCCGCCTTCGTTCGGGGCGCGATAGCCGCAAGCCGTGCACTCGAGCGCCTCGGCCGCGTCGAGACGCATGTTGCCTCCACAGTCCGGGCAGCGCAAATAGGACTCGAAGCGGCCGATGCGCTCCTCCATCGCCGGCGCTTCGCCCGCCTTGCGGCACACCGCTGCCAGGGTCCCGCCCAGCAGCCGCGCCGCGCCCCATTCGGAGCGGTAGCGGTCCCAGCGCACAGCCAGACGCTTGACCACGCGCTCTCCCCAACCGCGCTCGGGCACGAAAACCTCGTACTCGTGCGCCGCGAAGTGCTTCTCCACCAGGGCGTGCCACTCCTTCAATCCCATGGTGTGATTCTGGCGGATGCCGAAGCTCTCTTCCTGGTGGGCGCCGATAACGTCCCGCACCAGGTAGCCGAGCAGCCCCCAGCGGTAGAGCCGTCGCTCCCAGGGCTTCATTGTTTCCCAATACGGGCAGCGGTAAAGGCGCAGCGTGAGCAGGCGTTTGAGGGGCTCCTCGGCGAACAGGAAGACGCCGCCCGGCGCCAGCACCCGCTTGACTTCCAGGAAGACGCTCTCGATGTTCATGAACTGGCTAAGCATCTGGAAGGCCAGCACCATGCGCAGCGAGCCGTCGCGGAAGGGCAGCTTGACCGCGTCGCCCGCCACCCGCACGGGCCCGCGCGCCAGGTTCCACTGCTCCTTGAGCGCGAGTCCGTAACGCAGCGAGTCGGCCGAAATGTCCAAAGCGAAGCCGTCGGCGCCGAATTCGTTGGCCAGCATGTAGCTGGTATGGCCCACGTTGGCGCCGATTTCGAGAAACGGCGAGAGGCTTCCGATAAAGGCCAGATGATTGCGCAGCACGGCGCCCCGCCGCACGTTCTCCTCGGCGTACACGCGCATCGCGCGCTCGGGTTCGCCGAGCGAGGCGAAGTTATGGAATTCCACCTCGGCGCGCTTGACGGCCAGCGATTGAGCTTCCATGCGATCCTACTCGGGCGGCGCGGGATCCACCCACTCTCCGTCCTTCATTATCCTCTCCACTCGCGGGCGGGTCCCGCCGGAGGCGCGCG
>CAKZVG010000661.1 GCA_937921835.1 uncultured Bryobacteraceae bacterium
TCGATGACCTCGTTCTTGGCCACTTCGAGGTCGGCCTCGCGGGCGATGGAGAAGGCCAGCAGCACCTCGCGGATCTCGGGGTAGCTCTTGCGGAAGTTGGTCAGCGGGATGATGGCGAACTGGTCGACGCCCGGTCCGCCGAACAGCCCCGGGTCCTTTTCAAACACGCCGATTACTTCGTACGGGCGGCCGTTCAGGCGCACCGTCTTGCCGATGGGGTCCAGGGCCGGGAACAGGGCGTTGGCGATGGCGTCGCCAATGACCACCACCGGGCGCGAATGGTCCAGGTCGTAGCGCGTGAGGAAGCGGCCCTGGGCGATGGCCAGCAGCGGGATGGCGCGCGCCTGTTCGGGCTCGGCGCCGCGCAGAAACAGCCGTTCGACGCGCTCGGAGCCGTAGCGGATCTCGTTGCCGCCCATCTGCCGCTCGCCGAAACTCGGCCGGTTGGCGAACGGCGTGACGTATTCAAGCGAGGGCACCGCTTCGGCCAGATACGCGGCGTCGGCGTAGCGCAGGTACTTGCGGCGGCGGATGTTCTCCGGCAGCCGGCCGAAGGTGGCGAACGGAATGCGGGAAACGAAAAAGGTGCGCGAACCGATTCCCTCCACCCGCTGCTGCACGCTGCGGTTCAGGCCTTCGATGACCGCCGCCACCGTAATGACGCTGGTGACGCCGATCACGATGCCAAGCACCGTCAGCCCGCTCCGCACCTTGTGCGAGCGCAGCGTGTCGAGCGCCACGAACAGATTCTCGCGCAACTCGGCCGCCGTCACCTACTCGCTCCTGAGCGCGGCCACCGGGTCCAGACGGGCGGCGCGCGTGGCCGGATAAATGCCGAAGAACAGCCCGATCACGGAACTGAGCGCCAGCCCGAGCAACGCCACCCAGGTCTGAACCGAAGCCGGAAAGTCCGTGAAGCTGCGCAGCGCCAGCGCGCAGGCGAAGCCCGCCAGGACTCCCAACAGCCCGCCCGCCAGACACTGCATCACGCTCTCGGCCAGAAACTGCCGCAGGATGTCCTGCCGCGTCGCCCCCACCGCGCGGCGGACGCCGATCTCCTTGGTGCGCTCGGTGACGCTCACCAGCATGACGTTCATGATGACGATGCCGCCCACCACCGCCGAGATGGAACTCACCATCACGAAGACCGCGAAGAAGGCCGAACTGATACTCTCCCAGAGCGCGATATAGCTCTGCGCCGTGCCAATAAAGAAGTCGTCCTCGCGGTTCCCCGTCAGGCGCCGGCGGCCGCGCAGGACGGTGCGCACCTGATCCTGGGCCAGTTCGAAGGCGCTCCCCGGCCCGCTAGCCTTGACGTACAGGATGACGCTGAAGTTGCCGCCGCGCAGGCGCCGGTAAGCGCTCATGGGCACCACCGCGAAGTTGTCCTGTTCCTGGCCGAGCACGGCTCCGATCTTCTCGTAAACCCCGATCACGGTGAACTCGCCGCCGCCGATGCGGATCAGCCGGCCAAGCGGGTTCACGCCCAGGAAAAACTCCTCTGCCAGCTTGGAGCCGATGACGCAGACCGCCGCTCCCCGCAGATCCTCCTGCTCGGTGAAGTAGCGGCCTTGCCGCACCGTCCGGGTGTCGATCCCGCCCATGGCGGGCGTGTGGCCGTGGACACGCACGTCCTGGAGTTCGCGGCCCCCGTGGCGCGCGCGCAGCGTCATGTCGGCGGCCGCGCCCACGCCCGCGCAGGCGGGGCAGCGTTCGGCGACGGCGCGCATGTCCTCGAGCGTGAGTTGGCGGTTGCGCAGGGCCTTCATGATGGTCTCGAAGTCGGTGATGATCAGCGGCACCCGGCTTACCTGGAACACGTTGGTCCCCAGGTTGGCGATCTTCTGCTCGACATACAGGTTGGCGCCTTGCACCAGGGTCATCACCGCGATCAGCGTCGCTACGCCCATGGTGAGTCCGAGCGTGGTCAGCGCGGCGCGCAGCCGGTGGGCGCGCAGCGCTGACCAGCCCTGCGACAGGTTGTCACGGAGTGCGAGCATCCACTTGCACGATCGCCCACTTCTTGCCCAGGCGCAGGCTGCGCTCACCGGCCATGAGCCGGCAGCGCACGTCACGGACCGCCACTCCGTCGATCTCGATGGCGCCTTCCTTGCGCTTGCGGGACGCCTCGCTCCCCGAGGCGGCCAGTCCCACCCCGACCACCAGCTTCTCCACGTTCACTTCGATCCAGTCCGCTCCCAGCCCCGCCACCGCGCCTTCGGGAACCGCCACCCGGGCGGCGTCGCTCGGAACCTCGCCCCGCCGCACCACGCGGTTGAACTCCTCGGCCGCGCGCCCGGCGGCGGCCGGACCGTGGAAGTCACCCACGATGCGCCGCGCCAGTTCGAGCTTGGCCTCCATCGGGTGCGCCGCGCCGCTTTCAACGCGCCCGCGCAGGGCGGCGATTTCCGCCAGGCTGAGGTCGGTGAGCAGCTCGTAGTAGCGGTACATCAGCGCGTCGCCGATGGACATGAGCTTTTTGAACATAGTCTCCGGCGTCTCGTTGATGCCCACATAGTTGCCCTTGGACTTCGACATCTTCTCGACGCCGTCCAGCCCCTCCAGCAGCGGCGTCGTGCCGACGATCTGCGGCGGCTGGC
>CAKZVG010000662.1 GCA_937921835.1 uncultured Bryobacteraceae bacterium
GTCCCCCAGCGCCGGGCCAGATTTTCGACCACCTCGGGCGCATCCAGCCTTACGCCGACCACCTTCACCCCGTTCAACCAGTGTTCGGCGTGCATGCCGCGCAGCACGATACGGCCGTGGTTCCATTCGCCCGCGGGCCGCGCCGCCGATCGCGCCGGGCCCACCATGCTGTAGAGCGCGCCGGCCTGCTGCCGCGCGCCGCGCTTAGCGTCGGGATGGCGCAGGTCGTCGATCACCTGGTATTCGAAGCCGATCGAATAGGCTTCGATGTGGTCCTCCGGTCCCAGCCTGGAGCGGTCGCCTAAACGATGCTGGTACTCGTAATCCACGGTTTCCTCGAAGCGCCTGGCGCCCGGCTTGGTCTTGCCGCGCACCAGGACCACGACGTCCTGCACGCGGTACTTGACTCCGCTGTTGGAGCCTTCGGCGACCCGCCAGTCGAAGACCAGCTCGAAGTCGCGGAAGCGGCGCGTTGTGAGGAGGTCTTCGCGCAGCCGGGGGCGGCGGGTAGCCTTGATGGCGCCGTCCTCGATGGTCCAGGCGTCGCCCGGCGGAGTTTTCCGCGTGGGGTCATCCCAACCCGCGAAGGTGCGGCCGTCGAAGAGCAGAATCCAGCCCTCGGATTTCTCGCGCGCCGAGAGCGTGTTGGGCGGCGGTTCCGCGGCGGCGAGAGCGGAAACCACGGCGAGCACGGCGAGACAGCGGCGCATGCTTCCGATGGTAACGCGGCCGCGACGTCGCCGCTCGCGGCGAATCCGCGCGCGGCGCTCAGCCGCCGTTCTTCTTTCCTTGCGCGGCCAGCGAATAGCGCGCCGGGAGAATCGAGAAGTATTCCGTCAGCCGCTTCCTCTGCTGGACCGGAGCCGCCGGGCGGGCCTCCACCAGAGAGCGCGCCAACGCCGCGTATTGCTTGCCGAGGTCCGAGGATGCCTCGACCTCCCGGCCGGCGGTGAGCGCGCGGTGCACGCCATGATAGTCGTTCGGAATGCTCAGCGCCACCGGCACGCCGAGCAACTCCTCCACCTGCGCCGGAGTGATCACGCTGCGGCGGTGAGCCCGGTTCAGCAGGACGCTGACGCGGTCGCCCAGGTCGAGCCCCTGGAGGAAAGTCAGTTTCTCCCGCGCCAGATGAAGCGAAGGAATCTCCGGCGTGGTGACGATGAAAACCCGCTTGGCCTCGTGCATCACTTCGAGCGAATAGCGCTCCATGTTGCCGGAAAGGTCGACCGTGATCGCCTTGTAGTGGCGGCGGGCGAAGTCCATCAGGTTGCGGATCTGGAACGATTCGATCCGCACCCCCGGGTTCATGCCTCCCGAGTGCAGAACATCCAGATTCTTTACCGAGGTCACAAGCTGCGGCCACAGGTCTTCGTCCATGTTGGCGGCATGCTCGCAAGCGTCCACCACCGAGTAGGCGTTTTCCAGCTTGAGCATGAACCGCTGCATGCCGCAGTTCAGATCCAGATCGAGCAGCAGGACTTTGGTGTCCGGCAGCCGCGACAGGGCGACGCTCACGTTCAGCGCCAAGGTCGAGGTGCCCACGCCCGCCTTCGACGGCAGGAAAGCGAACAGGAGATCCGTGGTGCTGAACACCGGAGGCTTCTTGCCCACGCCCTCCCGCAGCCGGGAGATCAGGTCGATGAGTTCCTGGCGCTTGAACGGCACCGGCAGGAATTCCCGGATGCCGGCGCGCATCAACTCCAGCAGGATGGCCGGCTCGCAGGTCCGGTTGATCGCCACGAACTGAATGCCCGGAGCGGTTTGCTCGCCCAGTTGCGAAAGCTCGATGGCCGGCTTCAGAGCCGCGATGCTCACGAAGACCACGTGTGGCGCGTGCGCACGCAACACCCGCACCAACTCGTGCCCGTCCGGGTAGCGGTCAAGTTGGCGGACCACCCCTAACTGGCCAGTCTCCGCGACCGCCTGTTTGAGCGCTTCAGCGAGTTCGGGTTCTGGCGAAACAACGATGGCGCGAAGCATCCGCGGATCACTCCTCCATACTAGAGTAAGGAGGATGCAATGCCCGGACAATCCAGTGTACCTACCCGGTCCAGTCGGGAATTCACCTTACCGTTACTTTCGAGAAATCACTTAGGCCGCAACTCCGGGGCTAACTGGATGCCGCCGCCGCAGGCGGCTTGACGGCCGCCAACTGGTAGGGTTCCAGGCCGTGGCGCGCCGCGGATTCCGAAGGGTAGCGGGCCGGGCGGAAGCGCGTCGCCGAGACGACTCGCATGCCCTCGGCGGCCAGCAGGGCGGCAAGTTCCTCTTGGGAGTGGCAGTAACACAGCGCGGGATTGTCCGGGATCAGCAAACCGTCGATCCGGTATCCTTCCAGCCCCCGGGAGGACGCGACGTGATGCAGATAGAGCACACCCCCAGGGGCGAGCAGCCGCGCCAGGGCGGCCAGCACGGGCCGGCCGAGGGGCCGCGGCACGTGCAGAAAACTGGCCAGGGCGAAGATTCCGTCGAAGGCTTCGGCGCGGAAGCACAGCGCGGCCAGGTCGGCGG
>CAKZVG010000663.1 GCA_937921835.1 uncultured Bryobacteraceae bacterium
CGCTCCGCCGGCTCGCTCAGATCCGACCAGGAGAACGAACCGAACATGCGGTGCTTTTCGCTAAAGGTGTGATCGGCGCGCACCGAGTAGGAGTAGTAATCGATTTTCGTTCCGACGGGCGAAATGAAATTGTTGCGCCCCTCCGGGTTCTCGGCCGAGTTCGGAAGCGGATAGAATTCCAGCAGGCGCTTGGCCAGCGGATCGATGCGGCTGGCCGGAATGATGTTGCCCGGCAGCGGCTGGCGCGAAAAGCGTCCCGCGGCGGCGGGCGCGGTGGTCGCCGGATCGTAGATCTGGTAGCGGCTCCCGAGCGCCAGCAGATCGCCGAAATCGCCGCTGCGCTGGCGCAGCGTGGGCACGGTGTTGGTGCCCGTCACCGGGCGCTTGCGGAACAGCTTGTCGTAGCCGAAGACGAAGAAGGTCTTGTTCCTGACGACGGGACCGCTGAAGGTGGCGCGGTAGCGGTTGGTCTGTGTGGGCGGCCACTGCGACTTCTTCTTTTCCTCGGTGATGGGCCCCGTTTTGGGATCGAAGATAAAGCGGTTGACGAAGAAGTTGCGCGTCATCAGAGGGCGCGAGTAATGGCTGAACCAGAGGTCGCCGTGCCACTCGTTGTTGCCGCTGCGGGTGACGATGTTGAAGTTCGCCCCCGAAAAGCCTCCCTGGCTGGCGTCGAAGGGCGCGGTCTGCACCTTCATCTCCTGCACCATCTCGGGCGGTGGCGAGTAACTGGCCTGCCCGTTCTGGCTCATGATGGGGTTTCCGTCGAGCGCGAACTGGCTGGCGCGCGTGCGCGTCCCGACCGCGGCGATGTTGCTGGTGGCATCCACGGCGTGCGGGAACCAGCCGTGCGAGCTGGCGTTGGTGGAAATGATGCCGGGCGTCAGTTGCAGCAGGTAGGCGGGATTGCCGCCCGCCAGTGGAAGGTCGCTCAGGCGCCGCCGGTCGACCAACTGCCCCACCGTGGCTTCGCTGGTTTCAAGCAGCGGCGTCTCGGCCGTGACGGTGACGCTTTCGGTGATCTGCCCCGGCTCAAGCGACACGTCGAGCGCGATCGCGTCGCCCACGCGCACCTCGACCTCGGAGCGTTCGAAACGCTTGAACCCCGGGTGCTCGACGGCCAGCCGGTAACGGCCCGGATTGAGATAGAGAAGCTGGTAGTTGCCCGCTTCGTTGGCCTCGGCGGCCGCCACCACGCCCGTTTCGGCGTTGGTTGCCGTCACGCGCGCGCCCGGAATCACGGCGCCCGAGATGTCGCGCACGCGGCCGAGAATGCGCCCGCGCGGATCCTGCGCGCCGAGCAGTTGAACGAGGAACAAACCAGAAAACAGGATCTTAAGCACTCGCTTTGACATAACCTCGACCCTCGCGCTCTATTCTATTCCCTGCCGGATTGCAGGACAACCGAAACTCACCCGTTCCCCCTCTGGTTTCGGCCCCGGCGCGCCGCCTGCGGAGCCAGCACGGTGGCTGGTGGTGCGGCGCGTGCACATCTGGTTCACCGCTGGGAAAAGGGAAGAGTCCGGCGCCTGTGACGTCCCCCGCGCCGGCGGTGAGATCGCCGGCGATTCCCGGGCGAACTCATCCGCCTTCGGCAGCCGCTGCCGGCCCCCTTTTGCGGGGGCGTTTCCACACTCGTTTGACACGTGCTTCCGGCTGTCTCTATGATAAAGGTTTCAAATTGCCTTGCTGCCCGGAGAATCGTGTAGCGATGAGCACCGCGGTTTGAAGTAGTCTTCATCTTCCCGAGAGTCAACATGATTAAAGTCGAAGGCTTGACGAAGCGCTACGCGCGGACTGTCGCGGTGGACAACGTGTCCTTTGAGGTTCAGAAAGGACAGATCGTCGGCTTCCTGGGGCCCAACGGAGCCGGCAAGACCACCACCATGCGCGTGCTGACCTGTTTCCTTCCCCCATCGGCCGGTACCGCCCAGGTGGCCGGTTACGACGTCCTCAACGCGCCCATGGACGTGAAGAAGCGCATCGGATATCTGCCGGAGTCGCCGCCCCTGTACCCGGAAATGGAAGTCAGCGAATACCTCCAGTTCGTGGGCCGGCTGAAGGGCATCCCGCGGGGCGACCTCGCGCGCCGGCTGGACGAAGTCACCGGGCGCTGCGCCATCGGCGATGTCCGCAACAAACTCATCGGGAAGCTCTCCAAGGGCTACCGGCAGCGCGTCGGGCTGGCCCAGGCCATCATCCACAATCCGGACGTGCTGATCCTGGACGAGCCCACGGCGGGCCTCGATCCGAAGCAGATCATCGAAACCCGGCAGTTGATCAAGCACCTGGCGGGCGACCATACCATCATCCTCAGCACCCACATCCTGCCCGAGGTCGAGCAGACCTGCGAGCAGGTGATCATTATCTCGAAAGGCAAGGTCGTGGCCACCGATTCGGTCGAGAACCTCACCAACCGGCTGCGCGGCGCCGAGACGGTGGCGGTGGAAGTGGAAGCGTCTAACGGCGCTCCCGAGGCCGGCGCGGTGCTCCAGCGCCTGGAGCAGGTGGCGGGCGTCGCCCGGGTGCTGCACCGCGAGACCAAGAACGGGCGGCATGTCTTCGAGGTGGAAAGCCTCCAGGGACAGGCGGTGCGTCCCGCGCTGGCGCGCGGGGTCGTCGAGGCGGGGTGGAACCTGGTTGAGCTGCGGGCGGTCTCGCTGAGCCTGGAAGAGATCTTCCTCCAGTTGACCGGCGGCGACGCCGCCGCGGGAGGCGTCCAATGAGAAACATTCTGATCATCTGCCGGAAAGAACTGAAAAGCTACTTCGCTTCGCCCATCGCCTACGGGTTGATGGCCTTTTTCGCCGCCATCAGCGGCTACTTCTTCTATGTCGCGACGGCCATCTTCGTACGCCGCGGCATGGAGTCGGCCATGATGGGCCGCGGCATGCCGATGGACATGAGCGAGTGGGTGGTGCGCCCGCTGCTGATGAACATCAGCGTCATCGGGCTGTTCCTGATTCCCATGATCACCATGCGGCTTTTCGCCGAAGAGAAGCGTTCGGGCACCATCGAGTTGCTGGCCACCTCGCCGGTGCGGGACTGGGAGATCATCGTTGGCAAGTGGTGCGCGGCGATGATTCTTTACACCGCGATCCTGAGCATCTCGCTGCTGAATTTCTCGTTCCTGTTCATCTACGGCAAGCCGGATTGGAAACCCATGCTGGTGGGCTATCTCGGGCTGCTGCTTCAGGGCGGCTGCCTGCTGGCCATCGGGACGTTCATCTCCACCACGACCAAGAACCAGATCATCGCCGGCACGGCGACCTTCGCCGTCTGCCTGCTGCTGTGGGTGCTGGATTGGGTGAGCGCCTACGAGACCGCGCGCTGGGCCCGGGTGGTTTCCTACCTGTCGGTGGTGACGCATTTTGAGAGTTTCGCCAAGGGCGTGATCGAGCTGAAGGACGTCGTCTTCTACTTTTCGATGATCTTCTTCGGCCTGTTCCTGACGGCGCGATCGATGGAATCGCTGCGGTGGAGGGCGTAAATGAAATTCGACTGGTTGAAAGCGCGGCAGACTCGCTATACGGCATACCTTACCGTCTACCTGCTGGTGATCCTGGCCGTTCTCGGCGCGGTGAACTTTCTGGCCAACCGGCATACCAAGAGCCTGGATACGACGGCCAATAAACGCTACAGCCTCTCGGATCAGACCGAGAAGGTGGTTAAAAACCTGAAGCAGGACGTGAAGGTGCGCTACTTCGACCGCACCACCGAGTTCCAGCGCGCCAGGGACCTGCTGGAGCGCTACAACAACCTCTCCCCGCGGCTGTCGGTCGAGTACATCGATCCGGACAAGAAGCCCCAGGTGGCCAAGGCCGAGCAGGTCCGCACCTACGGCACCATCTTCGTGCAGGCCGGCCTGAAGAGAGAGGAGGCCAAGAGCCTCACCGAGGAGGAGATCACCGGCGCCCTGATCCGCGCCCTCAAGGGCGGCGACCGTCACGTGTGCTTTGTCTCCGGCAGCGGCGAGCATTCGCTCGACGACACGGGACGCTCCGGCTACTCCTCGCTCAAAGAGGTGCTCGAACGGAACAACTACAAGGCGCGCGCCATCTCGCTGCTCGAGAAACCGGAGGTGCCGGGCGACTGCACCATCCTGGCCGTGGGCGGCCCGCGTTTTGATTATGTGCAGCCGGCGGTGGACGCGATTCAACGCTACGTCGAGGGCGGCGGGAGCGCGCTGCTGCTGCTCGATCCCCCGACGCGGCTGGGCAACGAAGAGGTGAGCGAGAACGCCGCCCTCGCCAAACTGCTCGAGAGCTGGGGCGTCGTCCTGAACAAGGATCTGGCGCTTGACACGAGCGGTATCGGGCAGATCTTCGGACTCAGCGAAGTCGTTCCGCTGGTCACCAGCTACGAATCCCACGCCATCGTGCGCGAGATGAAGGAAGTCGCCACCGCGTTTCCGATCGCGCGGACGCTGGAAACCAAGTCGAGCGAAAAGGCCAGCGTGGAGAAGCTGTTTTCGACTTCCGCCAACAGCTACGCCACCACCACCTTGAACTCGGCCGAGATCCGCATCAACCCCGGCAAGGACAAGAAAGGGCCGCTCGCTCTCGGCGCGGCCGGAACCATGGCTTCCGGCAAGGACAACAGAGGGCGCTTCGTGGTGGTCGGCTCCTCCGGCTGGCTGGCGAACAACATCTTCCGCTTCAACGGCAACCGCGACTTGTTCCTGAACATGATGAACTGGCTGTCGGCCGACGAGGACCTGATCTCGATCCGGCCGAAGGAGCCCGAAGACCGCCGCCTGCAACTCACCGTGGCGCAGATGCGGACGGTCTTCTACACCAGCGTGGTGCTGTTCCCGCTGGCGGTGGTGGCTGGCGGAATCGTCGTGTGGTGGCGCCGGAGGTAGCCGATGCTGAGGCAGTTCCGTGGGTTGCTGATCGCGGCCGCGCTGCTGGCCGTGCTGGGCGGGCTGGTGTGGTGGTCGAACCGGGCCGAAAAGGCCAAGGAAGGCCAGCCGGCCAAGGACGCCCCCCCCAAGCTCGCGGCCATTCCGGAGGACCAGCTCCAACAGATCGAGATCGCCAGGCGCGACGGAGAGACCACCGTGGTGCGCAAGAACGACAAGGGTAAGTGGGAGTTGACAGCGCCCAAGCCGCTCGGCGCCGACCAGGACGCGCTGGCGAACATCTCCTCGACTCTGGCTTCGTTCAACACCGACCGGCTGGTGGAGGAAAAGGTGGAAAGCCTGGCGCCCTTCGGGCTGGACTCCCCCTCGCTGGTGGTGACCGTTACGAAAAAGGACGGCAAGACCGAGAAACTGCTGTTCGGCGACGAAACGCCCACCGGCGGCGGCGTTTTCGCCAAGATCGAAGGCGATCCACGCATTTTCTCCGTCGCCACCTGGAACAAGTCCACCTTCGACAAGACCTACCGCGACCTGCGCGACAAACGCCTGCTGACGTTTGACTCCGACAAGCTTTCGCGGGTGGAGTTAACGGCCAAGAACCAGACCATCGAGTTCGGTAAGAACAACCAGAACGAGTGGCAGATCCTCAAGCCGCGCCCGCTGCGCGCCGACACCTTTCAGGTGGAAGAGATCGTGCGCAAGCTGCGCGACGCCAAGATGGACACTTCGGGGGCGGAGGACGATCCGAAGAAGGCGCTCGCCTCATTCAGCGGCGCCAGGTTGGTGGCGGTGGCCAGGGTCACCGATAACGCCGGCACCCAGCAGATCGAGGTTCGCAAAGACAAGGACAACAACTACTGGGCGAAGTCCAGCGTGCTCGATGGTGCGTTCAAAGTCGGCAGCGAGCTCGGCGAGGGCCTCGACAAGGGATTGGACGACGTCCGCAACAAGAAGCTCTTCGACTTCGGCTTTAGCGAGCCCGGCAAGGTGGAAATCAGCGCCGGCGGCAAGACCACGGTTTACCAGAAATCGGACGAGAAGTGGACCTCGGGCGGCAAGACGATGGATTCGGCCAGCGTGCAGAACCTCATCGACAAGCTGCGGGACCTGACATCGGCGAGATTCTCCGACGCCCCCTTCGGCGCGCCCGTGCTCGAGGCGGCCGTGACCTGGAACGACGGCAAACGCACCGACAAGGTCGCTCTGGCCAAGAGCGGCAAGCTCTACCTGGCGCGGCGCGAGAACGAGCCCACCGTCTATGAAGTGGAAGCCTCCGCGGTGGAGGATATCGAAAAGGCCGCTTCCGAGGTGAAGGAAGCGCAGCCGGAGGGCAAGAAGGACGAGAAGAAAAAATAACAGGCTGGCAGGGGTGAACGCGCTTCTCACCGACCTCTACCAGCTCACCATGGCGGCCGGCTACTTCGAGGCCGGCAAGTGCCGCGACATCGCTTCGTTCGAGCTCTTTGTGCGTCGCCTGCCCGCCAACCGCAACTTCCTCGTCGCGGCCGGTCTTGAGCAGGCGGCCGGGTATCTCACGGGACTGCGCTTCTCGGGCGGTGAGATCGCCTACCTGCGCGGCCTGCCGCAATTCGCGCGCGCCGGGGCTGACTTCTTCGACTACCTGGCGCGGTTCCGCTTCACGGGCGACGCCGACGCCGTGCCGGAAGGAACGCCGGTCTTCGCCGGCGAACCGCTGCTGCGCATCCGCGCCCCGCTCATCGAGGCGCAGATCCCGGAGACCTACCTGCTGGCTACCATCGGCTTCCAAACCCTCATCGCGACCAAAGCCGCCCGGATCGTGGCGGCGGCCGGCGGCCGCGCGGTGGTGGAGTTCGGAACGCGCCGCGCGCACTCGCCCGAAGCCGGCGTGCTCGCCGGACGCGCCGCCTATATTGGCGGCTGCGCCGGAACCAGCAACGTGCTGGCCGGCTACCGCTACGGGATTCCGGTCTTCGGCACCGCCGCGCACTCCTGGGTGCAGGCCTTTTCGAGCGAAGCCGAGGCGTTCGAACGGCTCCAGAAGCTGCTCGGCCCATCCACGATCTACCTGATCGACACCTACGACACGCTCGAGGGCGCGCGCAAGGCGGCCCGTCTCGGCCCCCCGCTGTGGGGCGTGCGGCTCGACAGCGGCAATCTGGTTGTGCTCTCGCGCGAAGTGCGCCGGATTCTCGACCAGTCCGGACTGAGCGGCGCGAAAATCATGGCCACCGGAGATCTGAACGAACATAAGATCCTGGAACTCTGCGCCGCCGGCGCGCCCATCGATTCCTTCGGCGTGGGCACCGACTTGGCGACCTCCGCCGACGCGCCGAATCTCGGGGCGGTCTACAAACTGGTGGAGCTCGAAGAAGCGGGCGCTAGGCGCTACACGGCCAAGTTCAGCGCCGACAAGAGCACCGTGCCGGGCGCCAAGCAGGTGTTCCGTTACCAGGCGCGCGACGAGATCGCGCTCGCGAGCGAGGCGCGCGGCCGGGACGCCGAACCGCTGCTGAGACCGGTTCTGCGCGGCGGGCAACTGGTGGAGCCGCTGCCGGATGCCCACGCGGCGCGGCGGCGGGCGCAGGATTCCCTCGCCCGGCTCCCCAAGGCGATGCACAGCCTATTCGAGGCCAAAGATCCCTATCCGGTGGAGTACAGCGCGGCCCTGCTCCAACTGCTGGCCGCGCTGCGCCACAATGGGAGCGGGGGCGGCGGATGAGAACCGTTTTCTTCGACATCGATACTCAGTGGGACTTCCTGTTCCCGGCTGGCGCGCTCTACGTGCCGGGAGCCGAAGAACTGCTTCCCGCGCTCGCCAGATTGACCGCTTACGCCACGGCCCGCGGCATCCCGCTGGTCTCCACCATGGACGCGCATTCCGAGTGCGACGCGGAGTTCCGGCTCTGGCCGCCGCACTGTGTCAAAGGCACGCTTGGACAGCGCAAGGCCGCCGCGACGCTGGCCGCCGGAAACGTGGCGGTGCCCAACGCGCCTGACGCGCTCGCCGGCGCAGCGCCCCAGTACCTGGTCGAAAAGCAGGCCCTGGACGCCTTCACCAACGTCAACCTGCGGCCGCTGATCGCCGCGCTGGGCGCGGAGCGCTGCGTGGTCTACGGCGTGGTGACCGAGTACTGCGTGCGTTGCGCGGCGCTGGGACTGCTCGAGATGGGCAAGCGGGTGGAAGTCGTCACCGATGCGATCGAAACCCTGCGCCGGGAGGACTCCGAACGCGCCCTTCAGGAGATCGTTTCCCGCGGCGGCGTGCTCACCACGCTGGAAATGGTGACCGCGTAAACCGCGGCCGGAAAAACCCGTCCTGAGTGGTGAGAGCCGGTTCGACCGAACTCGCGGACCTGCTCTGAGATCGAACCACACAAGGAGAATTCCCGAATGCGAACGACTATGCTCGCGGTGTGTCTGGCCGCCCTGCCGCTGGCGGCCCAACCCAGTTCGACCGCGCCGCCGCCACGGCCGGTGGATGCGCTCAAGCAGGCGCTCAACCTGACCGACGCCCAGGTTACACAGCTTCAGCAGCTTCAACAGAGCGCGCGGGCGGCCGCGCAACCGGTGGCGGCGCAGATCCACACGCGCCAGCAGGCGCTCGACCAGGCCATGCGGCAGACCTCGCCCGATCCGCTCACCGTGGGGCGGCTGATGGTGGAGATCAAGGGCTTGCGGGAACAGATCCGGCTGAGCGATGAGAAGTTTCACGCGCAGGCCGTAGCGCTGCTTACCGCCGACCAGAAGACCAAGCTCAAGACGCTGGAGGACGCCGCCAAGCTCCAGCCGGCCATCGGGCAAGCGGTGGCGCTGAATCTGATTCAGCCGCCGCAGGGTGGCCCGGGAATGCACGGCTCCGTGGGACCGATGGGAATGCGCGGACGGGGCGGTCCAATGGGAATGCGTGGACCGGGCGGACCAGTCCCCGAAGGCTTCCGCATGCGAGGTCCCGCCCGCCAGTAGATCGAAGACTTCCGAACTCCTCAGCAACCCGCCATCCGCCTTCTGCCCCCTGCTCCCGCGGGAGCAGGGGGGAGGGGCGGTGCTGCTACGGCGGCCGCGCTGGCCGCCGCCTTCCCAGACGGCGGGATAATCGCGGCGCTGGCGGCCGGAGCCGCACGCTCACGGGCCTGAACGTCGTGACGGCGGTGCGGACCTGGCAGCGTGCGCCGGCCCTCGATGAGGCCGGCGTTGCGGGCTTGCGCGCCGTCCTGACCATCCGCGCCCGGCTGAAGGCGCGTATTGCCGCGCGGCGGGATGAGCGTCCCAGCGCCCCGGCCGGTGCGCGGCTTTGGACCATGACCGCCCAGGCGCTCCGTTCGCCCTGGCCGGAAGCTGCCCAGGCTGGGCACAACCGGCTCTCCCGGTATCCTTGGCGCTGGCGGCCGCCGTTCCTCTCACCGGCCTCTGGAGGCTGTGCCGGTCCGATTCCCTGGCGGAGCCGCTGCGCCGCGCCGGCGTCAGGCCTGCCGCTGGTGTGTCTGGTTCCGCCACTGCTCGCTTTGCGGGAACCAAGCAGTCAGAATTCGTGGCCGCTGGCGGAGGGGGCCGTCTTGTTCCCGGAATCTGCTTCTTGGAATCTGCGCCCAATGGGTTACCCGGGCGCTGGGCTGGCTCGTGCCGATGGCGCCTGTGGTTGACGATTCCCAATACGGTTCACCAAAGGTAAGCGTCAAAGCAAACCACATGGACGACAGAGCCTGGTGATGTTGCAGGGGGGACGTGAGCGAACGGGAACGCGCCAAGGGTGGCCGTCGGTACCGGAGCCGCAGAAAGCCTGAGTACGGGCGGCGGAGTTTGCGGCGAGTGGTCTGACGCGGCGGGAGTTCTGCGAGCGCCACCACCTGTCGCGGAACTCGTTGGCGCGCTATCGGAAGCGGGGCCGGCAGCACGAAGCTGGCGGCCATCGTCGCTAACCATGGGTTGTGGGTGTTGCTGGGCTGTGGCCGGCGGGTCGCGGTCGGGCGCGAATTGGCCCCGGCGAGGCTGCGGGAACTGGTGACGGCACTGGAGGGGTGCTGACGATGTTCGGCCTGGGACCAGCGACGCGCGTTTACCTGGCGGGGCGCTACTAACATGCGCGAACGGTACGAGGGCCTGCATGGGCTGGTGCGGGAGCAACTGCACTGCAAGCCGCCCAGTGGACACCTGTTCCTGGTCGCATACCGGCAGCGCAATCGGCTGAAGGTGCTCTGTTGGGACGGGAGCGGGTTGTTGTCTGCGCCAAGCGTCTGGAGAAGGGACGCTTCCACTGGCCGAAAGAGGCGGGCCGGGAGAGGACAGCGGTGCTGAGCCACGAAGAACTGGCCCTGTTGCCGGGTGGGATCGATCTGGTTGCGACCCAGCGCTGGCGATGGAGCCGGAAGGTGCCGACGGAAAGCACGGCCGGTGCGCCGGCAGTTCACCCTCCAATCGGATAAGCACCGGCGTCTCCCGCCGCCTGGAGTCTTAGAGCTCCTGATGTCGCCTGGGAAATCCGGTCGCTCAGTGAAACCAGGTTAAACCCGGATCAGTTGCGCCGCGGGCGGCGCCGGGGTTACGAAAGAGGGATGCCGCAATTGCAGTTACCCATCTTACCGGCCGGTGTGACGGAAATTAACGCCGCGATTGTTGTTCAGAAGCGGGGAACTACGGTGTGGTACGTTCACGGCCACCTGCCGGTATTCCAACATGAGGAACAGGACGTGCGGAGTTTCCGGATGATCACCAGCCAGATGATCGTCAACGGGACGGTGAAGCCGAA
The DNA here is from genome assembly GCA_937921835.1 of uncultured Bryobacteraceae bacterium. GTDB lineage: Bacteria > Acidobacteriota > Terriglobia > Bryobacterales > Bryobacteraceae > CAKZVG01. The sequence continues at coordinate 10,590 of CAKZVG010000663.1, forward strand.
AGCAATCGTGCAAGTCTTCGGGTGCCCACGATCTCTCCTGAACATTGCGCCAGCGCAAACGCCGGGGGGGAGGATGTCCGTTTTCCCGTTGAAATTCCGGACGGCTCTCCGGACCATTATCTACCGTCAGGCGACCCGAGTGGTCGCCTTGGGCTGTTTGAGATCGGCCTCGAGCGCGGCGAGGAGGCCGGGTAAGGCACGATACCCGTCGATGCGCCGGAACTGCTTCTCAGCAACGACGAGCCCGGAACCGACCCAGCGTTCGATTTGATTGCCGGGCCGCCATCGTTTCACATTGCGGCAAACGACGCGGACAATAGAGAATGCCGACTCAATGACGGTGGTGCTGCGCAGCGTCTTCCAGAGTTCCACCGGGACTTTCAAACGGTGCAGTGTCAGCGTTTCTTCCAAGCCCTCCTCCAGGCTACGGGCGGCACTCGGGTTGATGTGATTCAGTTCGTCGTGGATGCGCAACAAGGCCGCCTTTGCCTCGCGGTAGCTGCGAAGGTCGAAGGCATTGGCCAAGCGGCGATCCCACCCGGATTGCTCCTCGTCGGCGAAGTGGCCGACGATGTTGCGACGCTTGTGAAGCTGGCAACGAAGAAGCGGACTGCAATGGGGGAGGCGCGGCCGGGGGGTGCATCGCCGCCGTCCGGTCATGGCCAGACCGCCTGCCCCCGCGCTCCGGTTGAGCGGACACCCGCAGCATCCAACTCCAAGCAGTCTCCGCAGCAGGTTACTCTATCGACGGATTGGGGGGCGCCCGTTCGCTCTTGCCGTCCGGCTACTCGGATGATATGCTGAGTCCACAATTTCAACTTTTGTTCGGGAGGCGGCAGTGAAAAACTTGAGAGTGGCAGCTTTGTTCCTGCTGGCTGGAACGGGGAGTTACGGCCAGTACACGTCCCAGCAGATCTCGGGATTCGCGCGGGATGCCAGTGGAGCGGTTGTGACGTCCGCCAAGGTTTCCGCCCGGCACACCGGCACCGGCCAGGTGCGGACCGTACCGGTCAACGAGAGCGGGTATTATGTAATCGCCAACATACCGATCGGTGAGTACGAGCTAAGCGCCGAAGCCGCCGGGTTCAAGAAGTTCACCCAGACCGGCCTCATCGTGGCGGTCAACGCGAAGTTGTCGGTGGACATTGGCCTCGAGGTGGGCACGCTCAGCGAGTCTGTCACGGTAGCGGCGGATGCCGCGCAGGTGGAAACGTCGAGCGGCGAAGTCGGCAGGCTGGTGACGGGGCAGCAGGCGACTCAACTTCAGTTGAACGGACGCAACTTCGCTCAGCTTCTGGCGCTGCTGCCGGGGGTTTCCACCACCAACCGTTCGAGCTTCGACCTGTTCGGCGGCTACGGATCGAACATGAGTTCGCAGTCGGTGAACGGAGGGCGCACCGCGACGTTTTCCTGGAATATCGACGGCGCCGACAACAAAGATAACGGCGGCGGTGGCAACAACTTCGTGAACATCAACCCCGACGCCATCGCCGAATTCAAAGTCCTGACAACCAACTACGCCGCCGAATACGGCCAGAACTCGGGCGCGGTGATCAACCTGGCGCTCAAGAGCGGCACCCGGGAGTTCCACGGCGTCGCCTACCATTTTCTGCGCAATGACGCTTTCGACGCGCGCGCGTTCAACGCCGTCAGGAAGCAGAAGCTACGCTTCAACAACTTCGGATGGAACCTGGGAGGACCGGTCTACATCCCGGGCAAATTCAATACCGGCAAGAACAAGCTTTTCTTCTTTACCGGCATGGAGTTCAAGCGCCTGCGGCAGGGGAGTGTGAACACCTGGAACGTCCCGCCGCTCTCCTTCCGCGAAGGCGATTTCTCCGCCGCCGCCGCCAGCCAGCAGCCGCGTGACGTGGACAGCGGGAACCAGCCGTTTCCGAATGCCATCATCCCGCAGTCGCGGTGGAGCAGAAATTCCAAGAGACTCATCGACAACTATCCCAAGCCGAACTTCACCGGCCCTGGCGGGAACTACGTGTTCCAGACCACCGCCCCGCTGAACACCAACCAGTACATTTTCAAGGGCGACTACAACGTCAGCGAAAAACACCAGATCGCGGTTCACTATCTGCGCGATTACTACACTTCTGTCCAGAACCTCGCTGCTCTGATCACCTATGACAGAAACATCCCCGGTACGAATTCCAGCGCCAAGTGGACCTGGGTAGCGGGCCCGACCACGGTGAATACCTTCCAATTCACCTTCACAGGCAATGTAATCCGCCAGGTGAACTTTCTCCCCAACCCCCTCTTCATCACGGATTACACGCGTAAGGGCCAGGGGATCACGTATCCCATGATCTACGGTAACGCCATCGACATTCCCTCGTTCAACGTTTCCGGCTACAACGGGCTGGCCGCGTCCGCCCGCAACTGGAACAACTTCAACCGGGTCTTCCAGTGGAAGGACGACTTTTCCAAAGTGGTCGGGAACCACACCCTGAAAGCGGGCGTGCTGGCCATGCGCAGCCGGAAAAACCAGGACAACACTCCGGCCATCAACGGCACGTTCAACTTCGCCACCGGGCACAGCCGCAGTTCCGGCAACCCCATGGCGGACGCGCTGCTCGGCAACTTCAGCACCTATGTCGAAGCCGACCGCAACCGGGAGGGCTGGTTCCGCTTTACCCAGGCCGAGTTCTACTTGCAGGATTCCTGGAAGGTCACGCAGCGGCTGACCCTGGACCTCGGGGCGCGTTACCAGTTGATGCAGCCTCAGTACGCCGCTCTCCAGAACGCGGTGGTGTTCGCTCCGCGCTATTTCGATCCCGCCAAAGCTCCCACCGTCTTCAGAAACAACGGTCAGCTTGCCGCCGGCACGGGGGACCCGGTCAACGGCCTGGTGGTTGGCGGCAGCGCGTATCCGGAAGCCGCCAAGAAACGCATTCCAGGTCTGGACGGGGAGATCTTCCAACGGCTCCTGCGCGGCCTGCCGAAGGAGATTTCGCCCTATGACTACGGCACGCTCGGGCCTCGCTTCGGCTTTGCCTACGACCTGACCGGGCGCCAGCAGACGGTCCTGCGCGGCGGCTATGGCATGTTCTTCGAACGGATCGAGGGGAACTTCGTGTTCGGCCGCGTGAATAACCCGCCTTTCATCCGGCAGTCGGACATCGTCAGCGGCAATGTCGAGAATCCCGCGGGCGGATCCGCGGCGCCCCTGTTCCCGTCCGCCGTCACCGGTTACGACATCGATGTGAAGGTGCCGACGGTGCAGAACTGGAGTTTCGGCGTCCAGCACAAGCTGCTGGCCGATACGCTGCTGGACGCCGCCTATGTCGGGTCCAATTCCTGGCACTTGTTCCGGGCCGTCAATCTGAACGAGTTGCGGGCCGGGACGATTCAGCGCAATCCGGGGGTGAATACCAACGCTCTGCGGCCCTACCCGGGATACGCGGGACTGAACTATAACATCACGGCGTCGAATTTCAACTATCACTCGCTCCAGGTCCAGATGCGCCGGAACATGAGAGGCGGCGGTCTGCTGAACGTTGCTTATACCTGGTCCAAGGCCATCACCGACGCGAGCGGCTGGAACGAAGGCGCCATGGACAGCTACAACTTCAAGAACGAACGGGGCCGCGCCACCTACGACCGCCGGCACATCTTCGTGTTCAGCTACATCTACCCGCTGCCCTTCTGGCGCGGGCAGGAAGCCTGGTACAAGAAGGCGTTGGGTGGCTGGCAGCTTTCTGGCGTTACAACGATCCAGAGCGGACGGCCGCTGAACCTCGGCATCACGGGCGACCGCGCGGGCAACGGCGGCAGCGCGCAGCGGCCCGACGTCGTGGGCGACTGGAGCAAGGACGCCGGGACCAGGCTGCGCTGGTTCGCACCGGAAGCCTTCGCGGTGCCGGCGCTGGGAACCTTCGGCAATCTCGGTCGCAACGCCCTGACCGGCCCCGGGACCAACAACTGGGACGTGTCGGTGCAGAAGCAGTTCGTCATTACCGAGCGCGTACGCACCGAGTTCCGCGCGGAGTTCTATAACGCGCCGCACCACTTCTCCTACTACGGAGTCGATACGACGGTCGGGCGCGCCACCTTCGGGCAGGTCAACGCCGCCGGCGACCCGCGCATTCTTCAGTTCGGCTTGAGGCTCAGTTACTGACGGGTGGAACTTAAAGAGGGGGCACAGAGGCCCCCTCGCGCGGCGATTCCAGGACACCGGGCCAACGGCCGCTACGCCGATCTGAGGTCCTGAGATGTTACACCGTTTGCTCTTTCTGTCGATGGTCAGCCTGGCCGGAGCCCAGGCGTGACCCGTGGAAGGGGCGTGGGCCAACGCTCACACCCGTTTTCTCTCGGGCAACTTGATGGAAAGGGGAGAGTTAGGCGTCCGCGGCCGGCAACTCGCCATCGGGTATCCGGCTGCCCAGCTCGCTCTCTCCGGCGTGTAGCCCGCGGGCTGGAAGGGAACCTGCTTCGAGTGTGTGCCGCTCGCCGGCGCGGAGACGCGGCCGGGAGCGAAACTCCCCGCGGCCACGCCCTGACGTGCCACGGCCGCTGGGCATAATCAGTACGAGGAGGTCCGCCGCAACGCTGCTGGTGTACTGAAGCGCAAATAGCTTGCTGCGCCAGGATGCTCTGCCCGGGCGCCAGTTCGAACACCTGCGCGCGCCCCGGCGAACATGCGCGCAAG
>CAKZVG010000664.1 GCA_937921835.1 uncultured Bryobacteraceae bacterium
GCCGGCCGAGCGCGGCTGGTGCGCGAGCAGTACCAAGCCGGGTTCCGCCAGTTCCGCTTCTATTTCGGCCACGACACGGATGCCGACGTGGAACTGCTCGAGACGCTGTGCGGCGAGTTCGGCGCGCGCATCACCCTCACCTCGTTCGACGGCAGCGGGCTGTTCACGCTGCCCGCGTTTCTGCGCGCCTACCGGCGCCTGGCCGCATTCCCGTTCGAATCCATCGAGAGCCCGGTGGACCGCGACGACGTCGAACTGATCGCCGAAGCGCGCGCCTCCATCGATCACCCCGTCTCTGAGCACGTCCGGAGTCCGGAGTACGCCGTCCGGCTCATCCGCCAACGCGCCGTCGACATCTTCAATATCTCGATCACCGTGGCCGGCGGCATCGGCGGGATGCTGCGTCTGTTCGCGCTGGCCGACTCGGCGAATCTCGAATGCCTCATCGGCACCACCCAGGAACTGAGCATCGCCACCGCCGCGCAAGCCCACGTGGGGGCCGCGGCGCCGCGTCTGGACTACGCTTCGGACCCGGTCGGACCGCGGCTCTACCAGGCCGACGTGGTGCGGGAGCCGGTGCGCTACGAGTGCGGCCACCTGCTGCTGCCCGAGGGCCCTGGGCTGGGCGTCGAACCCGATCTTGCGCTGATCGAGGCGATCCGTGCGCCGCTGAGCTCCGTGAACGACGTCAAGACCAGCTTCAGCCGGGGATAACCGCCATGAGTGTCGCCCGCCTCCGCTGGCTGATCCTGGCGCTGCTGTGCTCCTCGACGGCCATCAACTACATCGACCGGCAGGCGCTGGCGGTGCTGCTGCCGCGGCTGCGCGAGGATCTCGGCATCTCGAGTTCGGAGTACGGCGCCATCACCACGCTTTTCCTGCTCGCTTACACCCTGGCCCAGATCGCCGGCGGCATGGTGATCGACCGGCTGGGAACGCGCGCCGGTTTTGTGCTGTTCATCCTGGCCTGGTCACTGGCCGCCAGCGGCCACGCCCTGGCCGTAGGCGCGGTGTCGCTGGCCGTGCTGCGCTTCCTGCTCGGATTGAGCGAGGCCGGCAACTGGCCCGCCGGCGGCAAGGCGGTGGCCGAATGGTTCCCGCGGCACCGCCGCGCCTTCGCCATGGGCGTCTTCGACGGCGGTTCGGCGCTGGGCGCGATTCTGGCGCAGCCGCTGGTGGCCTCGCTGGCCATTCTCTTCGGGTGGCGCGCGGCGTTCGTCATCACCGGCTTGCTTGGTTTCGTGTGGGTGGCGGGATGGCTGCTGGTTTACCACCGCCCGGCCGAACATCCCTGGCTCGACGAGAGCCAGCGGCGCGGGGTGTTGGAGGAGACCGCCGGCGCGGGCAGCCGTCCCCCGGGGGGCATGCTCGCCGCCCTCCGGCCACTGCTGGGGCAGCGCCAACTCTGGGGCCTGATGCTCACCCGCATGCTGGCGACGCCCGTGTGGTGGTTCTACGTCTTCTGGCTGCCGGACTATCTGGCCAGCGGGCGCGGCTTTTCGCTGCGCCAGATCGGCATGTTCGGCTGGATTCCGTTCCTCACCGTCGACCTCGGCAAGCTTGCCGGCGGGGCGTTGTCGGACCGCCTGCTGGCGGCGGGCAAGTCCGCCACCCTGGCGCGCAAGAGCGTAATGGCCGCCGGCGCCTTTTTCATGCTCGCGGGCGTGGAAGTGGTCGAGGCGCCCAACGCCGCGCTGGCGCTGATGTGGATCTCGATCGCGACCTTCGGCTTCGGCATGTGGAGCGCCAACATCCTGGCCCTGCACGCCGACGTGTTCCCGGCCTCCTCGATGGCCACCGCGGTCGGCTTGACCGGAACCGCGGCCTCCTTCGGCGGCGCGATCTTCACCTTCTTCATCGGCCGGCTGGTGCAGGCCTCCGGCTACGCGCCCGTGTTCGGAGCGGCGGCGGCTGTCACCGTGCTGGCGTTCTTGTGTCTGGTCTTCGTCTTGGGAAGGGTGGATTCGATCCGCCCGCGGGAGGTTGTCTCTTCATGAGCCGCTTTGAGGAAAGCGTGGTGCTGGTGACCGGCGCCGGACGCGGGATCGGACGCGCCGCGGCGCAGTTGTTCGCCGCCGAAGGCGCGGCCGTGTTCGTCGCCGACATCGACGAAAAGCTGGCCGCCGACAGCGCCGCGGCGCTGGGTCCGCGCGCGGCCGCCTGGCCGCTCGATGTCACCGACGACGCGGGCGTGCGGATGCTGATGGCGGAGATCGGCGCGCGCCACGGCCGGCTGGACACCCTGGTAGCCAACGCCGGGCGGCTCTATTCGCTCACGACGCTCACCGCCAGCGAGGAGGACTGGCGGGCGTGCCTGGACGTCAACCTGAAATCCGTGTGGCTGTGCGCGCGCGCCGCCCATCCCCTGCTGTCGCGCAGCGATCGCGCCTCGATCGTGGCGGTGGGCTCGGCGCAGGGTCTGCGCTCCAACCGCAACGCGTTTCCCTACTCGGCGGCCAAGGGCGGCCTGCTGGCGCTGGTGCGCTCGCTGGCGGTCGAGTACGCGCCCGCCGTGCGCGTCAACGCGGTGATCCCGGGCCAGGTGGAATCCGTCCGCACAGAGCCGTTCTTTCAAGCCTTCCGCGATCCGGAAGAGGCGCGGCGGCGGGTGCTCTCCACCTTCCCGATGCGCAGGCTGGGCAAGCCCGAGGACATCGCGCGCGCCATCGCGTTTCTCGCTTCGTCCGACGCCGGTTGGATCACAGGGACGTTTCTCACCGTGGACGGCGGGCGCGACGCCGCGCTGCTGGATCTCTCGGACCTCAAATGAACCCTCGCCGCACGTCCATCTGGATCGCGCCCTGGGACGCCGACGGGCGCGATCCCGGCGCGCTGCTCGACCAGCTTGAGGACTGCGGACTTCAGGCGGCGTCGCTCGCTTTGTCCTACCACGGCGGGCGGCTGCTGCTTGGCAACCATCCCAGGCGCGTGGTTTACGAGCAGCACCAGAGCGCCCTGTACTTCCACGCCGATACCAGCCGCTTCGGCGAGCCGCGTCCGGAAATCGCGCCGGAGGCGCGCGCCGCGCACGCGTTGCTCGAAGCCGCCGCGCGCCGCGGTTTTCCCGTCGAAGCCTGGACCGTGCTCTGCCACAACGACCTGCTGGGCACGCGCGACCCGTCGCTGTGCGTGCAAAACGCCTTCGGCGAAACGTACTCCTACGCGCTTTGTCCCGCCAACCCGCGGGTGTCCGATTACTGCGCCGAACTCTGCCGCCAGGTCGCGCAAGTCGAAGGCCTCGCGGGCCTCGATCTCGAGGCGCTGTCCTTCCTGGGCTACGAGCACGCTTCGCTGCACGACAAGCGGGGCGGGGAGGCTTCCGGCATCCTCAGCGAGATGCTGTCGATCTGCCTCTGCCCGCACTGCCGCGCCGCCATGGGCCCCGGGGCGGCGGCGCTCGAGCGGCACGCGCGCCGCAATGCACGCGCCATCCTGGCGGGCGAAGAGCCGCGCGGCCTGCCGGCGGAACTCGAAATGGTGCTGATCATGCACCGCGCCGGCGCGCAGCGGCGGCTGCTCGGCCGCGTCCGGGAGGCGGTTGGCAAGACCCGCCTGAATCTCCGTCTGGCGCCCAATGAACGCTTCACCGGGGGCAAGTGCAGTCTGCCCGAGGAAGCCGTCGCGGGCGTGGTGGAGGAAGCCACGGTGACTTACTTCGGCGTACCGCTTGAAACCATCCGCCTTCAGGCCGGGCGGCTCAAGCCGCGCGGCGTCCGCATGCGCGCCGGCTTCGTCTTTCACGGACCGGACTGCCACTCGGCCGCGGACCTCGTGGACCGCATCGAGGCCCTGAGCACGCCCGTCATCGGCGGGCTTTCCTTTTATAGTTATTCGCTGGCTCAGCCACGTCACCTGGACTGGCTGCGCAGCGCGATTCATCGAGGAGTAAAACCATGACGCGACGTTCTCTGTTCCTGACTCCCGCGCTGGCCATGGCGCAGGCGCAGGCGCCGCCGCCCGCCGCGCGCCTGCGGACCCGCCCGTCGAAGGAGATCGCGGCCTCGCCGCTCTCCATCGGCTTTGAAACATTAGACCGCGAAATGTTCGATCCCGAGCGGACCTATCCTTACCTGGCCGCGCTGGGCGTGAAGTGGGCGCGCTGCCAGACCGGCTGGGCGCGCACCGAGAAGACGAAGGGGCAGTTCGACTTCGCCTGGCTGGACCGGGTGGTGGACAGCCTGCTCGCAGGCGGCATCCAGCCCTGGTTCAACCTGGGCTACGGCAACACGCTCTACACGCCCGGCGCCGCGCACGCCTCGGCCGTGGGCTGGGCGCCGCTCAATTCCGCCGAGGCGCGCCAAGCCTGGGTGCGCTACGTCGAGACCATCGGGCGGCGCTACGCCTCCAAAGTGAAACACTGGGAGATCTGGAACGAGCCGAACATCGCCAACTTCTGGCAGCCCGAGAAGCCTTCGCCCGCGGCCTACGTGGAACTGGTGCGCATGACCGCGCCGGTGCTGCGCAAGGCCGTTCCCGGCTGTACGCTGATCGGCGGGGCGTACGCCGGGATGGCGGCGTTCGAGTATTTCGAAGGATGCTACGAAGCCGGTCTGCTCGAGCTGGTGGACAAGATCTCCTACCATCCCTACCGCCAGATCCCGGAGGACAACTACGAAGCCGACCTGAACGCTTTTCGCGGGCTGATCGAGCGCTACAAAAAAGGCGTCGGCGTCTGGCAGGGCGAAAACGGGGCGCCATCGACGAACACCTCGGCGGGCGCGCTGCGCCAGTTCGAGTGGGACGAAACGCGCCAGGCGAAGTGGCTGCTGCGCCGCATCCTCACGGACCTGGCGCTGGGCGTCGAACTGACCTCCTACTTCCACACCGTCGACATGGTGAACTACGTCTGGAGCAGCGGCCAGAGCGGCGCGACGAACTCCAAGGGCGTCTTGCGCGGCATCGAGTACACGCCCAAGCCTTCCTATTACGCCTACCGCAACCTGTGCGCTCTGTTCGACGCGGAATCCGTGCGCGCCACGGACCTGCTGCTGCGGGTGGAAAACGCGGGCGCGGAGATCGATCCGCGCGCCATGCGCACGGCGGCCTGGGTCCGCAAGGGCGCGCCCATTTTCGCCTGGTGGTATCCGGGGAACCTGCAACGTGGCTTAGCCACCACCAGCGCGCGGCTGGTCTTGTGGTCGCCCAAGGCGGTGCAACTCACCGACCCGGTCCTGGTGGACCTGCTGCACGGCGAGGTCACGGCGCCGCCCAAGGTGGCGCGCAGCGGGCGGCAGTTCACGCTCGACGGGGTCCCGGTGAAGGATTATCCGCTGCTGATCACGGAGCGGAGCCTGGTGGTGTAGGATGCAAGCATGCAGCGGCGGGACTTTCTCGCGCTCGGCGCGGCGGGTGTGCGCGACGTGGCGGGTTTCGGCGCGGCGGGCGACGGCAAGCGCAACGACCGCGCCCCCATCCAGCGCGCCATTGAC
>CAKZVG010000665.1 GCA_937921835.1 uncultured Bryobacteraceae bacterium
GGATGTTGGCGCCCCAGGCGATGATGAGGCGTGCGTCGCGGAACGCCTCGGGCTCGATGCCGTAGCGGCAGCCGAGCGCTTCCGTCAAGCCGGCGGCGCCGGCGCTTGAGCAGATGGTGCGGTCCAGCCGCGAGGCGCCCAGGCGGTGGAAGAAACGGCGGTCCATGCCCGCGCCGTTGAGCAGCCCCATCGTGCCGGCGTAGCTATAGGGAAGGATGGCCTCGGAACCGTACCGCCCGGCCACCTCCCGCAAGCGCGCGGCAATGGTGTCGAGCGCCTCATCCCAGCCGATGCGCGCAAAGCGGCCTTCGCCTTTGGATCCGGTTCGCTTCTGAGGATACAGCAGCCGCGCGGGCGAATACTGGCGCTCGAGATAGCGCGTCACCTTCGCGCACAGGAAACCCCGCGTGACCGGGTGATCCGGATCGCCCCGCAGGCGCGTCGCGCGGCCGTCCTCGAGCTCGACCAGCACCGAGCAAGCGTCCGGGCAATCCAGCGCGCAAACGGAGCGGCGCACCTGCCTCATTTCGGAATTATATCGCGCGCCAGGAGCGCTCCCGCGCCGCTGCCCCGTGGCCGCTCAGAATTCGAAGCGCGCCACCAGTTGCAGGAAGCGCGCGCTCTTGGCGGCGGTAATCAGACCGAAGGCCGGAGAGTTGAAGAACGCCCTGCCGGTCGCGTCGGCCTGCACGCTCAGGCCCGTGTTCGGGGCGCTGAAATTCGTCCGGTTGAGGAAATTGAACGCTTCGGCGCGGATCTCGAAGCGGAACTTTTCCTGGATCGGGAACGTGCGCGCCACGGCCAGGTCGATGTTGAACTCGCCCGGCTCGCGCGTGGTGTTGCGTCCCAGCGTCCCTACCGTGGCCGGGAGCACGCGGACGCGGTTGGCGCCGGAGCCGGTGAAGAACGGGCCCGACGGAGCGAACGGAAAGTCCGGAGCATTGGCCGGCAGAAGGTAGCGAACCGCGGTGCCTTCCGGCGTGATCGCGCCCGCTTTGCCGCTGGCGTTGGTCCCCACGGCGTGCGGCCGTTGCTGGTTCACGCCCGGCCACAGATTGGACTGCGTGATGGTGTCGGGCAGGCCGGTGCGGGCGATGACGATCGGGCTGATGGTGAAGCCGCGCAGCCAGAGGGGCCCGCCGGTTCTGTATTGAAACGACGCCGCGAAGGTGTGCGGGCGGTCGAAGGAACTGAGGGAGCGGTCCAGGTGCCGGAAGAGGGAGTTGAACTGGCCGGCGTCCAGTCCGTTCGGCTGCGAGAAGGGGAACAGCCCGGTTCCGTCGTCGATCGACTTCGAGAAAGTGTAAGTGGCCTGATAGCCCAGGCTCCGCCGGAACTGCCGCGCGGCTTTGACTTGCAGCGAATGGTAGCTCGAAGTGCCGGCGTGCACGACGGCGCCGAGCCCGCCCACCAGGGGCAGCCGGCGCGAGCGCTGGTTCTCGATCGAGCTTCCCAGGCGCGCCAGTTCCTCGCCGCGCTCGAACGGAATCAGGTTGAAACTCAGGTTCAACGGCAGGTTCAATCCCCGCGTGCCGACGTAGCTCAAGTCGGCGATGGTTCCGCCCGGCAACTCCCGCTGCACGCCAAAGTTCCACTGGAGCGACTTGGGCATGGGGTTGATCTCGCCGAACTGCGCCCCGCCCGAGAGCGGGTTGGAAAGCGAGGCGTTGCGCTCGACGAAGAACGGGTCGTCGAAGTTCTGCACGGCGATGAGCGGCATGCCTTCCCGCAACCGGAACGGCTGCGCCACCGCCACGCCCAGGTCCGGGAAGGCCTGCGGCACGGTGAAGCCCGGGTAGAGCACGATGCCGCCCAGATTGGAGAAGATTTGGCTGTAGAAGATGCCGAACGCCGAGCGCACCACGGTGCGGTCGTTCAGGCTGTAGGCGAATCCCACGCGCGGCGCGAAGTTCAGTTTGGCCGGGTCGAGGTTCAGCGCCCGGGTGGCGTTCTTGCGCGCCACCAGCAGCTTGCCGGTGACGATATCGAGCCGCGAGTAGATATCGTTGGACATGGTCATCGGCGACTCGTACTCGTAGCGCACCCCGGCGTTGACCGTCAGCCGCCGGGTGACCTTGAAATCGTCCTGCACGAAGGCGCCGAAGTTGGTGTTGCGGCGTCCGGTCATCGGCTGCGGCAGGTCGTAGTTGGAGCTTTGAATGTATCCCTGTAGGAAGTCGGCCAGGGCGTGCACCGGGTTGCCGCCGGTGCGCGTGGCCGCGCTCAGTTCGCCGTTGAAGTTGTATACCCCCGCGAAGTTGCCCCCCGGGTTGAACACGTTGAATTGGTTCTTGCGCAACTGGAAGCCCGACTTCAAGGTGTGGTTGCCGAGTGTCCAGGTAAGGCTGAAGGAGCCCTGAAAGTTGTTGTCGATCTGCCGCCGGTAGGTGTTCGAATTGATACCCATGGATTGCCAGCCGCTGACCGAGAAGCGCGGCGCGGCGGCGAACGAGGCCCGCTGGATGCCCAGCACGGCGGGAACGTCCAGGCCCAGACTGGGCGGATCGATTCTGGGGTTGCTGCGCTGGAAACCCAGCCAGCCTTCGGTGATCACCACGGGCGACCAGATGTGCGTCCATCCGGCCGAAGCCTGGCGGCCGGTGGTGATGCTGTCGCCTACGCGCGGATCGAGCGGCCCGGGAAGGATCACCGCCGAAGGCGAGTCGACTTTGAACCAACTGACGCGGCCGAAAAAGCGAGCGCGGGTCCCGGCGGCGTGGTCGCCCCGAATCGTGAACTGGTCGTCCTTGACGCTGTTGGAGCCGGCGTTGAGGTAGTTATTCAGGATGCGGCCGCTCGCCCGGTCCTCGGTCCCGCTCGAATTCGAGGCCGGAAGCAACCCCAGGATCTTCTGCCCGGCGCTGTCGAGGCGGCTGGCCGGGATGCGGTTGCCGGGGAACGGCGCGCCGCCCGCGGAATCGAACACGGCGGCCGGAGATGCCGAAAAATCCCCGGCGCGGAAAGCGGCGTCGGGAATCGTCGAAAGGTTGCTGAACGGGTCCTTCCGCCGCAGCCCTTCATAGTTGAAGAAGAAGAACGTGCGATCGCGCCCGTTGTAGAGCCGGGGCACAAGCACCGGCCCGCCGGCCTTGCCCCCGAACTGGTTGTAGCGGTCCACCGGCCGCTCCTGCCCGCGCAGGTTGCGGAAGAAGTTGTTGGCGTTCAGCTTCTCGTTGCGGAAGTACTCGTACAGGCTGCCGTGATAATCGTTCGTTCCCGAGTCGGTGATGATGCTCACGTAGCCGCCCGAAGTGCGGCCGTATTCCGCGGTGTAGCCGGAGGTGAGCACGCGGAACTCGCGCACCGCCTCGGTGGAGGGGATGCGCTGCACGCCGCCGGTGGAGCCGGACACCACCGAAACGCCGTCCACGGTGAACTCGCTGTTGAGCGTGCGGCTGCCGTTGATGGAAAGCTGGCTGGCGTTGATTCCGGTGGCCGCGCCGCCGCTCGACACTCCGCCCACCAGGGTGAGCAGGTTCAGAACGTTGCGGTTCGGCATCGGAAGATCCCGCACCTGGCTGGTATTGACCACCGAGCCGATGGAAGACGATTCGGCCTCAAGCTGCGCCAATCCCTCGCCGACCACCGTGATGGTCTCGGCCAGTTCGCCCGGTTGGAGCGTCACGTTGAGGCGCGCCCGCTGGTCGATTTGCAGCGTGAGGTTGCTGATTTCGGCTTTCTTGAAGCCGGTCATCTCGACGCCGACGTTGTACGTGCCGGCCGGCAGCGAGGGCGCCGAGTAATTGCCCGAGTCGTTGGTGCGCCCGCGAAAGACGACCACGCCGGTACGGGCGTTGGTCACCGTGATGGAAGCGCCGGGAATCACCGCCCCGCTCGAATCGCTGACGGTGCCGGAAAGGTTGGCCGTGATCTCCTGGCCCGGAACGGGCCAAAAGAGGCACAGGGCCACGAAGCATACAAACCCCAGAAGTCGCATGTCCATAGCCTAACACCGGCTGCGCGCGATGGGGGAGCGGGTACGGGCCCGCGCCCCCCGCACGATCCAGCGGCTTGCTGGAACCGAAGGCCTGTGAAATCTTCATGACAGGCATATAATGAAAGCAAGGCCGCCGGGTCTCGCGTTCCTGGCGGTCTTCCACTATCGAGGGACACTCAGATGTTCTGGCGACTCGCCGCCGTTTCCGCTTTCGCCGTGCAGAGTCTGTCCGCGCAAGGAGCGCCCGGCATGGAGCGTCCCGCGGCGGGCAAGGTCGAAATCATGAAGTCCTCCGATCTGAAGCCCGGAATGCGGGGAACGGCCTGGACGGTCTTCGAAGGCTCCCAGCCGGAAGCCGTTCCGGTGGAGATCGTGGGGCTGTGGAAGAACGCCTGGGGTCCGAAGCAGG
>CAKZVG010000666.1 GCA_937921835.1 uncultured Bryobacteraceae bacterium
GGGCAGCTTTTTGCTGCACGGACGTACGGTGCGGCGGCTGCTTCCGCTCATCGAGCGGCTGATCTACTTCGCTCGCCTTCCGCGGCGTCTGCTGCGCCCGCCCCGGCCGGCCGCCAAGCCCGGACTCGTGCACATCGCGCCCGCCGTCACAGCACCTCAAGGATCAGGCACTTCAGATAGTGCGTCTCGGGAACCGTGAGCAGGATAGGATGGTCCCGCGCCTGCGTGCGGCGCTCCAGCACGCGCAGCGTCTTGCGGGCGTCGAGCGCCGCCGAGGCGATCACTTCGAGCAGCGTCGCCTCGCTCATGTGAAACGAGCAGGAGCAGGTGATCAGGATGCCGCCCGGCGGGAGCAGTTGCAGGGCGCGCAAGTTGATGTCCTTGTATCCGCGGGCGGCCGCCTCCAGACTCTTGCGGGACTTGGCGAAAGCGGGCGGGTCGAGCACGACCGTCGAGTACCGCCTCCCGGCGGCCGCCAGGCTGTTGAGCAGGTCGAAGGCGTTCGCCTCGCGGAACGCCACGTTGGCGATGCCGTTGGCGCGCGCGTTCTCCCCGGCCGCGGCCAGCGCCTCCGCCGAGCTGTCCACCGCCTCGACGCGCTCGCAGCGCGCGGCCAGGTGCAGGGCGAAGCCTCCGGTCGAGGTGAAGCAATCGAGCGCCTCGCCGTGCGCGTAGCGGGCCGCGGCCAGGTAGTTCTCGCGCTGGTCGAGATAGATCCCGGTCTTCTGCCCGCGCAGCGGATCGACCACAAAGCTCAGTCCGTTGATGCGCACGCGCAGGCGCCCCGGCTCCTCGCCCGCCAGCAGTCCGGTTTCAAGCGGCAGCGACTCGCGCTCGCGCACCGGGACGTCGTTGCGCGCCAGGATCGAGCGCGGCTGAAACAGTTCGTTGAGGCAATCGGCGATCAGCGGCTGGGCGCGGTCCATGCCCTGATCGAGAGTCTGGAGCACCAGACAGCCGCCGTAACGGTCGACGATCAAGCCGGGAAGGCGGTCGCCTTCGCCATGCACCAGGCGGCAGGCCTCCGAATCCGACACCACCCGCTCGCGGTGGGCGGCGGCCTCACGCAGACGGCGAAGAAAGAACCCGCGGCCGATCTCCTCGGCTTCGCCGCTCAACAGGCGCAGACAGATCTGCGAGGCCGAGCTGTAGTGCGCCACGCCCAGGGTCCGTCCCCCGGGTCCCACCACGCGCACGGCGTCTCCCGGAGCGGCCTCGCCGCGGTCGGCGACGTCGCTCGAGAAGATCCAGGGGTGGCCCGAAGCGGCCCGCTCCGCGCCCTTCCGGTTCACGCGCACCACGGGGAGAGAAACCATCCCCACATTGTCGTTCAGCGCGCAACGCCGTGGTAGAAATATTGGCCCAGACCGATCGTAAAGATGAAGTTGCCGAGCAGAGCGTGCTCCAGGCTCACCAGCAGCAGCGAGCGCGAGCGCGCGTAGGTGGCGGCGAACAACACGCCGGCGGGCACGGTGAGCGCCACCGCCAGCAGGTTCCCGAAGCACAGGTGCGCGAAGCCGAACAGCACCCCGCTGGAGGCGATCATCGATTTGCGCGAGGGGAACAGCGGCGCGTAGCGGTGGAACAGGAATGCCCGGAACGCGAGTTCCTGCGGATACACCGAGAGAAGCGGATAGAGCAACATCACCGCGGCCCACAGAACCGGGGCGCGGCGCGGCAGAGAAAACAGGGACTCGGGCGCGAACCATGCGACGCAGGCAGCGACGGCCGCCGCGATCGCGGCCGCCCGGACCAGCACCGGGAGCAGCAGCCGCCGCGCCGGACCGGGACCGGCCAGTTGCCGGCGGTCGAACGTGGGGTCCCGCCACAGCAGGGCGAACAGAACCGCCGAGGCGCCCAGCAGCGCCGGGATGGGAGCGTTGGGAAGGATCCGCAAGGCGAGCGCCAGCGGCAACCCAAGGTAAAGAAGCGCGGCCTCGGCGCCGAGCCGGACGATGCGCCGAGAGGGGAGCCTCATCCCTCCGGCCTCACCACCAGCGTCAACCCGTCCACAGCTTCCACGCGCACGCGCCGGCCGTTCTCGATCGGCCCGTCCGCGGACCGCGCCGCCGCGCGCCAGATCTCGCCGCGCACCCGCACGAACCCTTCCGGGGCGAGCCGTTCCAGCACCACGCCATGCTCGCCGATGAGACGTTCGGTTTGGCTGCGCGGGTCCTGCTCGTAGGACCGGCGCAGGAACGGATAGAGGGCGAAATCCTTGACGACATACAGCGCATAGAGCAGCGCCACCACGGACCAGGGCAGTCCCTTCCAGTGGTGTAGCCCCCAAAGGACGGCGCCCGCGACAATCCAGCCGGGTATCTGAAACAGCAGGTAGCGGCGCCACGCGGTCATCCCTTTCATGGTCGCATCCGGCCGGAGGCGCCCGCCGCCCATTCCGGAGAGGGAGACCTGTATGTTCCAGTATGAAATCCCACACTTCGCTTATACTGCTTATACTGAGGGGCAGATGGCGGACGCCCGTCGAGGAGGAGCGCGTGAATCACACACAGAGTTCTAGTTACCCCCAAAAGAAACGATCTGGTTGCCTGGCCGCGGCGGTGCTGCTGGCGGGGCTGCCCGGCTGGACCCAGGAGGCGGCGCAGCCACCCGCGGCGGCCAAGCTGAAGATCGTGATCCTGTAGGGAGATGGCGCGATCAATAACATCCGGCAGCGGGTGGCGCGCGAGCCGATCGTGCAGGTCACCGACGAAAACGACCG
>CAKZVG010000667.1 GCA_937921835.1 uncultured Bryobacteraceae bacterium
GCTCCGGATGCGCACGCAGGTCGGCAAGGAACAGCTCGACCGTGCGCAGGGAACTGGATAGGGACCGGTCTAGGCGCACGCGCCGGCTGCGGAGCAGCTCGAGCACCAGCAGTAGCAGTTCGTTGATGCGCACAGCCAGGTGCGAGACGCCGGCGGCGGGTGCGTCCTTGCGCACCGCGGCGGCAATGTCGCCGAAGCAGCGGCGGATCTCCGGCGTCGCATGCCAGACCGGCTTTTCGTTGTGGCGCAGGATGTCGGTCAGTTCGTCCCGGTCCGCGCCGCTCAGCAGCACCCAGGACGGCCACTTCCAGTTCTGGTTGGGCCGCCGCACCCCGACGTCGAGGATCAGCCAGTCCAGACGTCCGGCGCGTACCGCGGGCAGGCCCACGCGGTGGCGCTGCCACGGGCGGGTTACGGTGAGATCGTCCGGATGCAGTTCGCACTCGCGATCCTCGACGGCGAAGCCGAGCACGCCCCGCTCCAGGAACGTCAGTTCGATGCCTTCGTTGCGGTGCCAGGGCAACCCCCAATCCTGGTCCTGGGAGGCGTCCCAGTAGCCCACCGTCTTCACGCCCGGCAGGTCCCTGGCGGGCAGCTTCCGCCCCGGATAGTGGCCGTGCACCAGGGCTTCCAGGCGCACCCCGCCCCCCGCAGCCGCCGCCACCAGCGGCGCGCAGGCGTCGGCCTGGTAGGTCTCGCCGTGATTGCGGTAAATGGGCGCGGGAGCGGGCATCCTTGCACCTCGTGTTCGAAATTTTTCAGTGAAGCATTCCGGACGACACCAGCCTAACACGGCCGTAAAATTCCGCCAAGGAGGTTTCGCATGAGCATCGAAGCCGGAATCAACATGGAATTCATCCGCTGCGAGGACAAGCCCTTCGCCGCTGGCGTCGCGCGCGCGGCGCAACTTGGCTACCGCTACGTGGAGCCGATGGTCCACAACGGGCGCGAGTTATTGAGCGAGGCCGGGTATTTCCATTCCTTCTCCATGGACAACGAGCCATTGGAGATGAAGGACATCCTGGAGCGCAACGGCGTACGGGCCTCCGGGTTGAGCGCGCACATCCCGCTGATGCGGCCTGAAATCAGCGTGCCCTATCTCGAGAAGGCCATCCGCCTGGCGGCGGTGGTGGGCGCGTCCGTGGTGAACACCGACGAGGGCATCCGCCCGGATTGGCTGGAGGACGCGGAGTGCTTCCATGTCATGCGCTACACGCTGAAGAAGGTGCTCCAGGTGGCGGACAGGTACGGAGTCTACGTCGCTATCGAGCCGCATCAAAGCATCACCAAGCGGACCGACGGACTGCTGCGCATCGCCACGCTGGTCGATTCGCCCTGGCTGAAGATCAACTACGACACCGGCAACGCCTTCCTGGGCGGCGAGGACCCCTACCAGGGCTTGAAGGCTTCCCTGCCCCTGCTGGTTCACGTCCACGCCAAGGACATCTCGGTCCGCCAGGCGGAGAACGAGCAGGGCAAGGTTACCGGCACCCCCGTCGGCTGCGCCTGCGGCGAGGGGGTCATCGACTGGGCGAAAGTGATCAGCATCCTGCGGGAAGCCGGCTGGAGCGGGGTGCTGTCGGTGGAGTGCGGCACCCCGAAGCAAGCCGCCGACAGCCTGGCGCATCTTAGCGCCATCCTGGCCGGCCGGCCGGCAGCCGGGAAGGAGGTGCGCCGGTGACCGCCTCGCGCCGAGTTTTCGTTTCCACCGCCGCCAGCGCGCTCTCGGCCGCCCGCGTGCGCGGCGCCAATAACCGCTGGGACCAGCGCCGCGAGAAGGCGCTCGAACTCACCGGCCCGGGGGTCGAAAGGTACGCTGTGCACACACAACAAGGCCGGGGACCGCTCCCCGGCTTTGTCGCGATTCGTGATGGGACCGCCCGCTACTTCTCTTCCCCGCCCTCCTCGCGGCCTTCCTTCATGGCCTTGAGGCGTTCCTCGCGGCGCTTGGCCCGCTCCGCCGCGCGCTTCACCAGCTCGGAGCCGACCAGCTCGAGCATGGCCTGCTCGGCGCCGTCGCCCTGGCGGAAGCCCAGGCGCACCACCCGGGTATAGCCGCCGTTGCGCGGTCCGAAACGCGTGCCGAGCTTGTCGAAAAGCTTCTTCACCGCCGCAGGCGTTTGCAGAAACGCCGCCGCCTGACGCCGGGCGTGCAGCGTGTCCCGCTTGGCCAGTGTGATCATCTTGTCGACCAGCGGCTTGGCCGCCTTCGCCTTGGGCACCGTCGTCACCACCCGCTCGGTTTCGATGACGCTGGTAACGAGGTTCCGCAACAGCGCCCGCCGGGAGCTGGCGTCCCGCTTCAGTTTGTATCCGGCTACTTTGTGTCTCATGCCGCCCCCTTACTCGCTCAACTCGTTCATCTCGTTCGCGTCCTCGGGCAGCGTGCCGGTCTCCGCCCCGCTCTCCGGCTCCGGCTCCGCCTCGCCGAAGTCCACGGCCGGGCCGCCGAGCGGCGCCGGCTGCCCGGATGGCGACACCAAGCGTCCCTGGGCGTCGAACTTCATCCCGAAGCTGAGACCCAGGTTGCCCAGGATCTCCTTGATCTCGTTCAGCGACTTGCGTCCGAAGTTCTTGGTGCGAAGCATCTCCGCCTCGGTCTTCTGCACCAGGTCGCCGATGGTCTGAATGTTGGCGTTCTTCAGGCAGTTGTAGGAACGGACGCTGAGTTCGAGTTCCTCCACCGAGCGGTTCAGAACCTCGTTCATCTGCGAAACCGCCCGCTCGGCCGGCTCCTCGGCCGCTTCGGGCAGCTCCTCGAAGTTGATGAAGATCGACATGTGATCCTTCAGCAGCTTCGCCGCCTGTCCGATGGCGTCCTGCGGCGCGATGGCGCCGTTGGTCCAGACCTCGATGGCCAGCTTGTCGTAATCGGTCATCTGCCCCAGCCGCGCCGCCTCCACGAAGTAGTTGACCTTGCGCACCGGAGAGTGAACCGAATCGATGGGGATGTAGCCCAACGGCAGGTCCTCGTCGAAGTTCCGGTCCGCGCTGACGTAGCCGCGCCCGGACTTGAGGCGCATCTCGATGATCAGCCTGCCGCCCTCGCCGACCGTGGCGATGTGCATGGTGCGGTCGAGCACTTCCACCGACGGATCGGCTTCGATCTCCCCGCTCAACACCTCGCCGGGCCGCTCGGCGCGCAGGCGCACCGTTTTGACGCCCTCTTCCGCCATCTTGAAGGGAATCTGTTTGAGGTTGAGGATGATGTCGGTGGCGTCCTCGACCACCCCCGGAATGGGGCTGAACTCGTGCGCGACGCCTTCGATCCGGACGGCCGTGATGGCCGCCCCTTCGATGGAGCTCAGCAGAACGCGCCGCAGGCTGTTGCCGATGGTGGTGCCGAAGCCGCGCTCGAACGGCTGGGCCGTAAACATCCCATACCGGTCGGTGAGCGTCTCGGTGTTCGCCACCAGGCGCTTGGGTTTCTGAAAGCCCTTGAACATAATCTT
>CAKZVG010000668.1 GCA_937921835.1 uncultured Bryobacteraceae bacterium
CAGCGCGTCCAGACAATCCACCGCCGCCAGAATCCGCGCTCCCACCGGGATCTTCTCACCCGCGATCCCGTCCGGGTACCCGGTCCCGTCCCACTTCTCGTGGTGGGCCCGCACGATGGGCGCTACCGGATAAGGAAACTGCACCTGTTCGAGGATCTCGGCGCCCACCACCGGGTGGATCTTCATCTTCTCGAACTCCTCGGGAGTCAGCCTTCCGGGCTTCGAGATGATGTGTTCCGGCACCGCCAGCTTTCCGATATCGTGCAGCACGCTGGCCGCGTGCAGCGCCTCCAGTTCGTTCTCCGACAAACCCAACTCCCGGCCCACTTCGCGCGCGTAGACCTGCACGCGCTGTAAGTGGTCGTGCGTCGAATCGTCCTTGGCCTCGATCGCCAGCGCCAGCGCTTCGATGGTCCGCAGGTGCAGCGAAGCCATCTCCTCGGCGTGGTCGCGCTCATCGTCCAGCCGTTCCAGGTAAAGGCGGTATGACCGGTAGATCAGGTAAATCACCGGCAGGACCAGCAGCGACATCTCCCAGCCGATATGGAGATTGGCAAGATGGAAGATGCCCGCCCCGGCGGCCGCCAGCAGGTAGTACGGGAACGACCAGAAGTAACACTCGCGCCAGACCCGCAGCACCGGCTTGAACTCCGTCAGCCGGATGACCACCGAGACCGGAAGCGTATTCGCCAGGAAGAAGGTCACCGCCGCCACCACCAGCCGCAGCACCACTTCATACTGCTGGAGTTGGATCCCGGGACCGTGGAATACCGCGTCGGCGGCGGCAATGGCCAGGGCCATTCCGGCGACGTTGAAAGCCACCTGTACCGGGCGCGGCCGCTTCCGCGTCCGCCACAGACACTGGAGAAACGTAGCCGAACAGCCCAGCACCAGCGCCTCCGGCAGCGTTAGTTCCACGATCGCGATCATGATGAACGGGAAGTTCACCGAGAGCGTTCCGGTGATGGCCCTCAGGGTCACCTTAAGCCCGGACGCCAGCCAGGCGATACCCAGGATGCAGGCGAAACGGGTCAGGTCGTGGGATTCCCAGTCGATGATTCCCCAAACCAGCACCGACAGCCCGGCGGCGATCATGAGGCCGATAAAGGCCTTCGCAGCAAGCGACATGCGGGGCGGTCTCACCGCTTCTTCCGGTGCACTTAAGGCGCCGTTTGCCGGTTGGACCGCCGCGGCCTCGTCAACGCTTTGAAATTGCTGGGAGTCTCTGTTCGGCGGACTCACGCGCTGCTCTTCCGGGAGGGGACAGAATGTCCCATTTCCTTATAAACAGTATCCTAACTTACTCAGAACAGGAATGAGTGGCTTCACCTAGGATGGGACAAACTGTCTCTGCGTGGAATTCCATACCCACCCGATCGGGCTAAGTAAGTTAACTTAGAATCGATGTACTATGGCGCTTTCCGGCCGGTGGTAGGAAGATAACAAGTGACAAGGAATGCCAGTTTGCGGCCAGCCCGTCTCCTATCTCGGCCTGCCGGCCCTCGTCCACAGCCGCGCCATGCGCCAGGTAATGGATCAGGTGCGGCGGGTGGCCCCGTCGCCCGCCACGGTTCTCATTCTGGGGGAGAGCGGCTGCGGCAAGGAGATCGTGGCCCGCGCCATTCACCACCACTCGCTGCGCTGCTCGCGGCCCTGGGTGGATGTCAGTTGCGCGGCGCTTCCGGAGAGCCTGATCGAGAGCGAGTTGTTCGGGCACGAGAAGGGCGCCTTCAGCGGCGCGGACTCGGCTAAGGCCGGGCTTTTCGAACTGGCTCACGGGGGCACGCTCTTTCTGGACGAGATCGGAGAACTCGACGCCCGCATGCAGGTGAAGTTGCTGCGGGTGCTGGACGGCGCGCCCTATTACCGTCTGGGCGGCGTGCGCAAGGTCTTCACCGACACCCGCATTGTTGCCGCCACCAACCAGGATCTGGCCGCGGCGGTGGCCGAAGGAAGGTTCCGCAGCGATCTCTATCACCGGTTGAGCCAGATCGTGATCGAAGTTCCGCCGCTGCGCGAGCGGCCCGAGGACATTCTCCCGCTGGCCGAGTTCTTCCTTGCCGCGCAGCGGCCCGGACTGCGGCTGGCGCCGGCAACCCGCGCCGCCCTGCTGGCTCACTCCTGGCCGGGGAACGTACGCGAACTGCGCAACGCGGTCCTGAAAGCAGCCCTGTTCGCCGAGGGTCCGGAGATCCTGCCGGAATGTCTGCCCGGAGAACTCCGCGCCGGGGGCCGGAACGGCCGGCGCGGAACCGCTTCCAGCCTGGATTCCATGGAGCGGCGGATGATCATTGAGACCCTGGAACAGACCCGGGGCCACCACCAGCAGGCGGCGGAACTGCTCGGCATCTCGCGGCGTACTCTGAGCCGCAAGTTGAAGCTCTACCGCGAAACGGAGACGGAGGCCGCGGTTCAATGAACGGCGCTCCCGGCCTTCTCGCATCCGACCGCCGCCGCGAGATCCGGCGTCCGCTGGCCGGGCGCGTGACCTTGGCTTTTGAAGACCCATTGCCGCGCCGTCTGGAGGCGGAACTGGTGGATGTCAGCGCCAGCGGCTTCCGCTGCCGCCACCGCTGCGGTGATCTTCGAACCGGGCAGGCGGTCCGCTTCCGCCACCCCGCGGCGGAGGGAGAGGCCCGCGTCATGTGGACCCGCATCGTCGCTTCCGGCATCGAGTCGGGCTTTCTACTGTTGTAGCGGCGGCCGGAATCACCGCCCGCCGCCTATGCGCCTCCCGCGCGGCTCAGCGGTTGGGACAGGTAGCGTCGAAGACCGCGGTGGCGGTCTGTGAAGCGCCGCTGCTGTTGGTGAGCACCACGGACGCGTCGCGCACCGCCTCGGCCGGGCCGGAGACGGTGAACGGCTGAACCAGCCGGAACAGGCTCCCCAGCCCGTTGCTCTGCGAGGCGGAGCTCTGATACCAGCTCGTGAAGGCGTCGCCCGTGCCTGCGGGCGTTAGTTCGGCCGTCTGGAGGTTGGCCCCGGCCGTGGCGTTGAAGCGGAACGTCGCGCTTGTGATCTGGCGCGGGGTCGAGTAGCCGATCACCACTGCGTCGAAGCCGCTGGCGGTCCGGATGAGGCAGGCGCGGTCGATTCTGGGCGCCAGCCGTCCGACGGTGATCCGGCTGGTCGCCGTAACCGGCGGCTGCATGGCGCTGTCGCCCGCCCGCAGCAGGGTGGCCGTAACCACAACCGTCCCGGCCACGGTGCCCACTTTGAGGCCCACCGCCGGGATCTGCGTCTGGTTGGCCGGGATGGTGAATTCGAAGATGCGCGAGCCGTTGGCGAACTCGACGTTCTTCGGATCGTCGGCGTAAGCCCCAACGGCATTGGGTTCGAAGGAAACGGTGAGACGTCCGGCGATGACGCCCGGAAACGGTCCGGCGAGGCTGCCGCCCACCTGGATCGAGTCGTTCGGATCCGCCGTTCCCGACGGCGCCCGCACGGAAACCGCCGGAACCGGAGGCAGGCGCACCGGCAGCTCGAGCGTATTCGAGATCCCGCCGTCGGGGTTCACCACGCGGATGCTCGCCGTGCCGGGCTGGGCGGTCAAGGCCGGGTCCAGGCCCGCGGTGAGCCGGGATCCCGAGACGAAGTTGGTCGGAAGCGGCACGCCACCGAACTGCACCACCGCGCCCGAAACAAACCCGGAGCCGCTGATGGTGAGCGTGACCGCCCCCCCACCGGCCGTGACCGCCGCCGGGTCGAGACCGGTGATGGCCAGCGCCGGGGACACGGTGAAAGTGATCCCCGCCGACACCGCGCCATCCGGGTTCGCGACGGTAATGAACACCGCCGCCGGCTGTGCGGTCAGGTTGGCGGGAACCGTTGCGGTGAGGCGGTCCGGAGCGGCCAGCGTGGTGGCGAGCGGCGTGCCGCCCCAGCGCACGCTGGACCCGCTCACGAATCCGGTGCCGTCGACCGTCAGCAGGAACGGCGGCCCGCCCGCCACCACCGCGAGCGGGGTGAGATTCAGGATACGCAGCGGAGGCCGGACCGCGAAGTTCAAGGTATTGGAGACCGTTCCGTCCGGATTGGCCACGGTTACCGCCGCGCTGCCCGGCTCCCCGATGAGGAGCGCCGGGACGGCGGCCGTCAGCCGGGTATCGCTCACGAAGTTGGTGGCGAGCGGGTTTCCGTTCCACCGCACGGCCGAGCTGGGCGTGAAACCGGTCCCCTGCACGGTGAGGGTGAAGGCGGCTCCGCCGGCGGTGGCCGCAACCGGTTCGAGCGCGCTGATCGCCAGCCCCGGCTGAACCGTGAAGGGCAGGGTGTTCGAAATGGCGACGTTCGGGATCTCCACGCTGACCTCGACGGTCCCCGGTTGGGCGATGCGCGCGGCGGGCAGGCTGGCCAGCAGGCGCGTGGCGCTCACGAAGGTGGTCGAAAGCTGGATGCCGCCAAACAGCACGCGCGCGGTCGGGGCGAAGCCTGTGCCGTCGACCGTAAGTGTTAACGCCGGTCCCCCGGCCACCGCCGCTTGTGGCGCCAGGCTGGTGACGCGGAGCGGCGCGGTGATCTCGAAAGGAACCGGAAGAGAGACGGACTCGTCGGGATTGCGCACCGCGATGTTCACCGTGCGCGGCTGAGCGATGAGCGAGGCCGGCACCGCGGCCGTGAGCTGCGCGCTGCTGACCTGCTCGGTGGCAAGGGCCGTCCCGTCCCAAAGGACCACCGCCTCGGAAGCGAATCCCGACCCCACCACGGTCAGCGAAAAGGCGCGGCCCGCGGCCGGCACCGAGGGCGGAGAGAGGAACTGGATTTGCGGCCCGGAGAGAATCGTGAACGGGAGCGGACCGGACACCGCGCCGTCCGGGTTCGCCGCAACGATGGTCGCGATCCCCGGCGCGGCGAACAGCGCCGCCGGAACGGTGGCCTGCAACCGCGTCTGCGAAATGTAGGAAGTCGGAATGGGAACGCCGTTGAAGCGCAGCACCGTGCCCGGGACGAATCCCGTGCCCGTTGCCGCCAGGCTGAAGGCCGGGCCGCCCGCGGCGCGGGAAGCCGGTTCCAGGGCGGTAAGCAGCAGTGGCGCGGTCACCGGGAAGGGAACGGCGTTGGAAACCGCGCGGCCCGTGTTGTCGACGGTGATCGAGGCGGTGGTGGGTTGCTCGATCAGGCCCGGCGGCACCACCGCGCGGACCTCGCTGGCGCTGATGTAGGTGGTCTGAAGCGCGGCCCCGTTCCAGCGCACAACCGAGCTTCCGGCAAGCGAGGCCGGATTGAAACCCGACCCGAGTACGGTGAGCGTGAACTGCGGCCCGCCGGCGGCGGCTGAGGCGGGAATCAGGCTGGTGATCCGCGGCGCGCCCTCGATCAGGAACTGGATCGAGTTCGACGTCGCGCCGCCGGGATTGCGGACCGCGACGGAAGCCGTGCCGGCCTGAGCGATCAGGGCGGCGGGAACGATCGCCTGAATCGAGGTTGCGCTCAACGGGGTGCTCGCCAGCGGCGATTGGTTCCAGAGCACCTCGGCGCCGCTTGAAAACCCGCTGCCCGTGACGGTGAGAGTGAACTGCGCGCCTCCGGCGGCGGCAAAGGACGGACTCAAGGCCGTGATCTGAACCGGCGTGGCGGTGACCTCGAACGGCAGGCTGTTGGATGTCGCGCCGCTGGAGTTCCGGACCGCGACCGACGCCGTACCCGGCTGGGCGATCAGGCCGGCCGGCACGGTAGCCTGGATGGAGGTTCCGCTCACCAGCGTGCTGGCCAGAGGAGTCTGGTTCCAGAGCACGGCGTCGCCGCTAGCGAACCCGCTGCCGTTGACGGTAAGAGTGAACTGCGGTCCGCCGGCCGCGGCCGAGGCGGGGCTCAGACTCGTGATCTGGGGCGGTGTGGTGCTGATGGTGAATGGCAGCGGGTTCGACGACACTCCGGAAAAGTGCCGCACCGTGATCGAAGCGGTGCCCGGCTGGGTGATGAAGGTCGCCGGAACCGTGGTCTGGACGGTTGTGGCGCTTAGCAGCAGACTCTCCAGGGGAAATTGATTCCAGAACACCTGGATGCCGCCGCTGAAGCCGGTTCCAGTGACCGTCAAATCAAACGCCGGCCCGCCGGCAACCGTGGATGCGGGGCTAAGACTCGTGATCCGTAGGGAGTTAATCGGGTATGTCCGCACCGCCGATTCGCCGCCGTCCGGGTGCCGCACCTGAACGCTCGCCGCGCCAGGCTGCGCAATGAGACTGGCGGCGACGGAGGCCTGCAATTCGTTCTGTGCCAGAAAGGAGGTCGGCAAAGGATTCCCGTTCCAGAGAACCACGGCGCCGCTCAGGAAGCTGTTGCCGAGGACTCGCAGAGTGAACGAAGGCCCTCCAGCCAGCGCTTCCGCCGGCAGCAGCGCCTGGAGCACCGGAGGGGGGTTCCGGATGGTGAACTGGATGGAGTTTGAGGTGCTCTCGTTCGGGTTGGACACGATCAAAGTGGCGGTGCCGGGCACCGAGATCAATGCCGCCGGTATGTTGGCGATGATGCGGTGGTTGTAGATGAACTGAGTGGGCAGGACCGTCGCTTGGTTCCAGATGAGTTCGGAGCCGATGACGAATCCGCTGCCGTCAATCATTAACTGAAAGGGGGGGCCGCCGGCGGTGGCGAAGTCCGGCGTGATATTTGAAATCTGCGGCGTCGGCGTAAAGATGTCGAAGGTGAGGAAATTGGACTGAATGTTGCCCAGCCGGGCCGTGATCGCCACGGATCCGGGTTGGGTGATAAAACTCGCCGGCACGGTCGCCCGCAGTTGTGTCCCGCTCAGGAAAGTAGTGGAAAGCTCGGTATTGCCCCAGTAAACCTTTGTGCCCGTGCTGAAACCGCCTCCGTTTACCGTAAGCGCGAACTGCGGCCCGCCGGCGATGGTACTCTGCGGCGAGAGGGAATAGAGGACCGTTTGGGCCGTTGCAACGGCGCAGGCGGCGGCCAGGGCGAAGAGCAATGCGGCTGCGCGTTTCATTGCGCCTCCTCAGTGCCGGCAGCGCCGGCGAAGGCGGGGATAAACCGGAACCTCGGCTCCGGCTCGCGCGCATCGAGCAGCCACACCGGCTCTCCCGGCGCGCTCTCCGTGAGCCGGAACACCAAATCCCGGTCCAGCCGCTCAAGGGTGGTAGGATCGCAGGGGCAAGCCAGCCGGGTTGGCGGGCCGCCCTCCCGCGGGACGATGAGGATCTCGCCGCCGCGGTTCAACGCGAAGATGCGCCCGCCGGAAGCGGCCACCAGACGCGGGTGGCCGGCGCCGTCGCGCTCCTCCGCCAGCGAGAGCCATTCGGCGCGGCCGGCGGCGTCGCGAAGCAGCCAGAGACTGCCGGCGAAGGCCACCACGGCGTCGGTGGAGGATTCCACAAAGGCCAGCGCGACGGGTTCGCCTGGCGCCGGGATCGCGCCGGCCATGCCCGCATCGCGCGCCATCAGTCGCCCTTCCGCCGAGACCCAAAGCAGCGCGCCGCTATCGCTGACCGCCGCTGCGGTAGCGTCGAGTTCCACCGGATCGCCCGCCGCAACCTTGTCCTGAAGGTTGCGAAGCACCTGCGCCTTCCCGGCGCCGAACACCGCCGCCGAGGTTCCGCCCGGGCTGAGCAGAACGCGCTCCACCGGCGCGGCAACGCCGGCCACCCGCGCCGCCGCCCCCTTGCGCAGCATCCAGAGGGCGCCGTCCTCCCGGGCGACTCCCAGGATCACGCCGCTCGCGGGCGCGGCGGCCGCGGTTTCCAAGGCGGCCGGGAAAGCGGGACCTTGCGCCAGCGAAGCCGCGGCGGGTATTCCATGAATCGTCAGCACGGCGCGGGTAGTGGAATCAAACAGGTAGCCGAGCACCGGACCGTCGATGAGGCGGTTTTCGCCGGCCGCTCCAGCGGCCAGACAAAGCACGAACGTGACGGCGAGCATTCTGTTTTTGAGCATGGTCGTTTCCTCCGCCGGATCGCTGGCTACGGCGCCCCCACGCGGGGAGGT
>CAKZVG010000669.1 GCA_937921835.1 uncultured Bryobacteraceae bacterium
GTTGTTCCGGAGGTCCGTCACCACCTTCACCACGTTCGGGTTCCCGATTTCCTCCGGCAGCTCGATCCGCTTCTTCAGGGTAGCCATCGGAATGGACTCGTCTGCCTCCTGGGCGAGCGCCGCGGCCGCCAGATCGATGGCCGCGGGATCGATGAACGGTTCGTCGCCATGAATGTTCACGACAATCGCGGCGTCGGAGGCGGAGGCGACTTCGGCCACGCGATCGGTGCCCGAGGGGTGATCGGCGCGGGTCATGCGCGCCTGGCCTCCGAACCCCTCGACGGTTTCGCGGATGCGCTCGTCGTCGGTGGCGACCACCAGGCCGGTGAGGGAACGCGCCCGGGAGGCGCGTTCCCATACGTGCTGGATCATCGGCTTGCCGGCGATCGGGACAAGCGCTTTTCCGGGAAAACGGGAAGACGCGAAACGGGCGGGAATGACGCCCAAAATCCTGGGGGGCACAAAAGATTCTACCACGGAGCGGGCGCGCCTCCGGTGGCTCGCGCCGGAATCGGAATTCCGCGCCGCCGCTGGATGTGACCTCGGCGCGCGAGCCGGCGTCTAACCGGGAAAGGAGGGAGGCGCGTGATATACTGGAATCGAGCCGCAACCGGTCGAAGGGCTAGGGGCGTATGGTTGTGAGAACTCACTGGAGCCGGGTGGTTTGCGGGCTGCTCGCCGGCCTGCTGTGGGCGTCGCCGCAGGCTGCCGCGCCGGAGGAGACCCGCGAAAAGTCCAGCGGGCGGCAGAGCGCACCGCCTCCCAAGGTTTCCATCGAGCCCAGGATGCGCACGCCCGAGCAGGACGGCCGCCGGAGCAATATCCGGGTGGACTCGACCCTGGTGCTGATCAACGTCACGGTGGTGGACCCGCTGAACCGCTTCGTCACGGGCCTGGACCGTGAGCACTTCCGCCTGTTTGAGGAGAAGGTCGAGCAGACCGTGTCCCATTTCGCCAGCGAGGACGCGCCGCTCTCGGTCGGGCTGGTCTTCGACGCCAGCGGCAGCATGGGAGCGAAGCTCCAGAAGTCGCGCCAGGCGGCGGCGCAGTTCTTCAAGACCGCCAACCCCGAAGACGAGTTCTTCCTGGTGCAGTTCAACGACCGCCCGCAGATGGTGGTGCCCTTCACCACCAACACGGACGAGATCCAGAACCGGCTCACCTTCACCCAGGCCAAGGGGCGGACGGCGCTGCTGGACGGCGTCTACATGGCGCTGCATCATATGAAGAAGGCGCGCAACCCGCGCAAGGCCATCCTGATTCTGTCCGACGGCGGCGACAACAGCAGCCGCTACACGGAGAGCGAGATCAAGAACCTGGTGCGGGAGGCGGACGTGCAGATCTATGCCATCGGCATCTTCGAGCCGGTTTCCGCGCGGGGGCGCACCGCCGAGGAACTGGCCGGGCCCGGCCTGCTGACCGAGATCGCCGAGCAGACCGGCGGACGGCACTTCCCGGTGGAGAACATCAACGAATTGCCCGATATCGCCGCGAAGATCGGAATCGAGCTCCGCAACCAGTACGTCCTGGGCTACGCGCCGACCAACCAGGAAAAGGATGGCAAGTACCGCCGGGTCCAGGTGCGGCTGGTCCAACCGCGCGGACTGCCCCCGCTGCGAACCTTCGCCCGAGCAGGCTACTATGCCCCATCGAAATAGCGCCGCAGCGGCACTTCTGGGGTTCGTGCTGGCGGGTCTGCCCGCCCCCGCGCAGGACGCCGTGTTCCGCTCCGACACCCGCCTGGTGCTGCTTCACGCGACGGTGGTCGACCGCAACGGGCGGCTGGTGACGAATCTCCAGCGCGACGCCTTCAAGGTTTTCGAGAATGGAGTTCCGCAGCCGCTGAAGATTTTCCGGCGCGAGGACGTTCCGGTGTCGCTGGCCATCGTGATCGATAACAGCGGCAGCATGCGCGACAAGCGCGGGCGGGTGGAATCGGCGTCGCTGGCGCTGGTCAAGGCCTCCAACCCGCAGGACGAGGTGATGATCGTCAACTTCAACGACGAGGCCTACGAGGACGTGGCCTTCACCAACGACTTCAAGAAGCTCGAGGAAGGGCTGGCGCGCATCGACTCGCGCGGCGGCACGGCCATGCGGGACGCCGTTTCGATGACCATCGACCGCGTCAAGGAGAAGGGCAAGCGCGACAAAAAAGTCTTGCTGATCGTGACCGACGGCAACGACAACACCAGCCTGATCACGCTCGAAAAGCTGGTGCAGAAGGCGCACGAAAGCGAAGTGGTCATCTACGCCATCGGGCTGCTGAGCGAGGAGGACCGGCGCGAAGCCAAACGAGCGCAGCGGGCTTTGGACGCGTTGACAGCGGCCTCGGGCGGATTGGCCTACTATCCGAAGACCGTGGCCGAGGTGGACAAGATCGCGCTTCAGGTGGCGCACGAGTTGCGCAACCAGTACATCCTCGCCTATTCGCCCTCCGAGCAGGCGCTCGACGGGACCTTCCGCCAGATCAAGGTGACGGTCAGCGGTCCGAACCGCCCGCAGGTCCGGACGCGCTCCGGCTATTACGCCACGCCCGAGGCGCCCAAGCGTCCCTCCACAGCGGCGGCGCACTAGACTTCTGGAAGAACGGGGCGCGAATGCACGCCGATCGACGCCAAGTGTCTGGCGGGGAGGGACGCGAGTGATGTGGCGCTTCCTGTGGCGGGCCACCCGCGGTTACCGCTTGCGGCCCTGGCGCAGTCCTTACCTGCGCTGGCGCATCGAAACCTACTGGGGCATACCGGCCGAGACGATCGGCTTCCGCGCCTTCTGGCGGTTTTGCCTGGCACACGGGCGTGAGTTGCTGCGCTTTCTGCGCTGGGCGGACCGGATGGCCGCGCGTCGGTAAGTCTCCGGCCCCGGAATTGGCCTGGATATAGCCTGCGTGCGGTTTCCATCCTGCGCCGCAAGCGGGTCCGGGCGCGAGGATTGCGGCACCGCACCGCCGCCGCAGGCCGGCAAGCTACAGAAGCCAGCGGCTGCCCGGAAAGCGCCGTCCCGGCATGGGCAAAGACTCCCGTTTCTGGCTGGGAAGGGGTCCGCCGGAGTCGAGCGAGGAGCGGCGCGGAGGCAGCGATCCGAAATCGAGTTCCTTCTCCTCGAATTCGAGCGGCCGGTCCAGAACCATCTCGATGGTGGAGCCTTTGGCGAGCACCGCGTCGGGCCCGCGCGAGAGCAGCACGCCAAGGAGTCCGGCTGTCGCTCCGGCGGCGGCGCCGATGCCCGCGCCCATTCCCGGACGGCCCGCCACGCTGCCGGCGATGGCGCCCACGGAGGCGCCCCCGGCGGCCGCCTCTCCCACCGTGCGCGCGTCTCCGCCTTTGTTCCCCTCGCTGCGGATCTTGCCCTCGGAGCGGTCGAGTTCCTCGCTGGCGCGCCCGTCGAGTCCGCCCACGCGCGCCCGGAAGTCACGCGTGACGCCGTTGGGCAGCGTTAGGGAGTCAAAGCGCAGATACAATTCGCCCCGCCCCTTTACTCTTCCCGGGCGCTTCACTTCGGTGATGGTTCCCGCCACGTAACTCCCCGGCGGAATCACGATCCGCCCGTCAGCCAGAATCGGAAACGCGGTTTCCAGATACACCCGGTCCCCCTCGGAGGCGTGCTTGGTGCTGACGCTGTTGATGAGGTTGAGCGGGATGCGCGTGCCAGGATCCACGCGGAAGGGTCTCGCCTCGCCACCCGCCGGATCTCCGGCTTTGCGCCAGCCTTGACTCTCCGCTTCCGCGGGAGGAGCCTGCTGCGCGGCCAGACCCAAGACGGCCGCCAAAACCACCACTACGAGCCGGTATCCCATTGGAACTCCTTGCCCTATTGTACCTTCCTGCCCTATTAAACGCGCTCCGGAAACGAACAGTTGCGGCGGACTTCCAACTCCCCGGCCGGCCATCCATCCGGGGCCCGGCGGGAACGCTAAGATATTGGTCTATGGCAAAACTGGGATTTCTCGGATTGGGCCTGATGGGCTATCCCATGGCCCGCCACCTGCTCGCGGCCGGGCACGAGGTGGCGCTGTGGTCGAAAACCTCCGCCAAGGCCAAGGAGTTGGCGGCCGCCGGCAAGGGGGTCTACTGCCAGACCCCGCGCGAGGTGGGCGCTTTCGCCGAGTGCGTGTTCCTGTGTGTCGGAGACACCGCCATGACCCGCGAGACCATCCTCGGGCGCGACGGGGTGATCGATGGCGCCGCCGCGGGCACGGTGGTGGCCGACACCAGCACTGTTTCTCCTTCCGAAAGCCGTAGAATCGGCCAGGCGCTGGCGGCCCGGGGAATCCATTTTTTGGATGCCCCCTGCACCGGCTCGAAACCGGGCGCCGAAGGCGGAACGCTTACCTTCATGATCGGCGGCGACCGGGAGGTCTTCGAACGGGTTCGCCCCTACTTCGAGTGCATGGGCAAGCAGTTTTACTACTGCGGCGGACCGGGATTCGGGCTGCACGCCAAGCTGACCCAGAACCTGATTCTTTCCAACATCATGCAGGCGTTCGCCGAGGGTCTGGTGCTGAGCACCAAGGCGGGCGTCGACCCGCGGACCGTGCTCGAAATCCTCAACAACAGCGCCGCCCGCTCGGGACTCATTGCATTCAAAGCGCCTTACGTTTTTGCGCGCGACTTTGGAACCAACTTCGCGCTCAAGTGGATGGAGAAGGATGTCGACCTCGCTCTGGACTCCGGACGCGAACTGAATGTGCCCCTTCCGCTCACCGCCACCGCCCAACAGGTGCTCCGGGCGGCTTTGGCGATGGGCCTCGGAGAGGATGATTTTTGCTCTGTTATCAAAGTGATAGAGGGTCTCACCGGGGTCGAGGTGCGGACCCCCTAAAAAAATCTACAAATTTTTGTTGCATTCCCGAATCCGGTATATTATTCTTGGAAGTAAGCCGGGGAGGCAACTCCCACCAAAGCGAGACTAACCTCATAAAACAAAGACCCCTGAAGCAACCTCCCCGGCGCCCGAAAGGGTGCTTTTTTTTTGGGGCAAGCCACCCACCGAGAAAGCGAAGTTATTTGTTCAGTTCCGACGCCAGCCGGCTGGCCAGCGGTTGGGTCTGCCCGGCGTACTTGTTGCCCGGCTTCTTGCGGTAGGGAACTTCGGAGGGCGAGGAAAGCTGCTCAAAGGTGAAGGAACAGATCCGCATCCCCGGATAGAGCGCCACCGCCATGCGGCTCAGGTTGCTCAGCTCCAGCGTGGCGCGCCCCGTCCAGCCCGGCTCGAAAAGCCCCGCCGTGCCGTGAACGATGATTCCGATTCTCCCCAGGCTGGAGCGCCCTTCCAGGCGCGCCAGCACATCGTCGTCCAGTTCCAGCGACTCTTTGGTCACCGCCAGGACGAACTCGCGCGGCTGGAGCACGAACGGCTCGCCGTCCTCGACCGGCACCGGGCGCATGATGTGGTCCAGACCGAGGCCGCCCTTCAGGTCAATGAAGGGATACTTGCTGTGCTCGAAGACGTTGAACTCGTTGCCCAGCCGGAAATCGACCGAGCAGCTCCCGTACTGCTCCGGGGCCAACTCGGGGTCGATCTTGATCTTGCCGGCGGCCAGGTAGCGTTTGATGTCGCGATCCGACAGAACCATCGAGGGTCTCCAGAACCCTCATCGTAGCACCCGCAACCGCCTCGGATTAGAGCACCGGGAGCGGATTCCGCTCGATGAGTCCATCGGCCATAAGGCCGCCGATCGCCACCTCCACCAGCCGGTTGGCGGGCCGGGGCACAACCAGTTCGACCTTGAGGAAGTTGTCGCTGAGCGCGGCGCGCCCATCGTGCAGCGTCACCACGCGCAGTGTGCGCCCGAGCGCGCGGCGGCGGAATTCCAGGTTCTTGCGCGCCGCCAGTTCGCGGAGCACGCGGTTGCGCCGCTTGCGCTCGGGCATGGGGACCTGCCCCGGCGCGGCGGCCGCCGGCGTCCCCGGCCGGGCCGAGTAGGTGAAGACGTGCAAATAGGTGAACGGAAGGCTCTCGATGAAGCGGCGGCTCTCTTCGAACTCGGCCTCGGTCTCGCCCGGAAACCCCACCATCACGTCGGCGCCGATGGCGGCCTCCGGCATCAGTTGCCGCGCGCGCAGAACGCGCCCGGCGTAATGCTCGGGGCGGTACCAGCGGCGCATGCGGCGCAGCACGGCGGCGCATCCGCTCTGGAGGGGCGCGTGCACGTGCTTGGCGATGCGCGGCGAGGAAGCCATCAGTTCGAGCAGTTCGCCGGAGAAGTCCATCGGCTCGACGCTGCTCAGCCGGAGGCGCTCGACGGGGGTCTCATCGAGCAGCCGCCGCAGCAGGTCCGCCAGACGCATGGAACTCCCTGGTTCGCGGCCCCAGCGGCCCAGGTTGACCCCGCTCAGCACGATCTCGCGGTAGCGGGCGGCGAGCGCCCGGACCCGGGCGACCACTTCCCCGGCGGGCATGCCGCGGCTTGGTCCACGGACCGAGGGGATGATGCAGAAAGAGCAGCGGTTGTTGCATCCGTCCTGGATCTTGAGATTCGGCCGGGTGCGGTCGCCCGCGGCGTCTTCGACCGGGCTCGACAGGAACTCCCGCTGGGCGGAGATGTCGCCGACGTGGATTTCGCCGTGACAGGGCACGCCCTGGTCCGGCTCGGCCGCCAGCGAATCGGCCACCAGTTGTGGAATCCCGTTCTTGTGCGAATTCCCCACCACCCAGGCCACGCCGGGCAGTTTGACCAGTTCCTCGGGCGCCCGCTGCGCATAGCAGCCGGTGATCAAGATGCGGGCGGCGGGGTTTTCGCGATGGACCTGGAAGGCGGCCTGGCGGGCGTCGCCATCGGCCGAGGAAGTCACCGTACAGGTGTTGAGGATCACCAGGTCGGCGCCCGCGGCGGGCGCCGGTTCAAATCCCTGGCGCAGCAGGAGCGATTCCAGCGCGGCGCCGTCGGCCTGCGTGGCCCGGCAGCCGAAGTTCCG
>CAKZVG010000670.1 GCA_937921835.1 uncultured Bryobacteraceae bacterium
ATCCTCAAGGAAGACGCCATGTGGCGGCTGGACGCGGTGGTGGGCAACACGGCGTTCTTTCTGCGCACCGGCGCGCCCACCTTCTGCCCGACCGGGGACGGCTGGTGGGAGCAGGGTTACAACCGGCCGCCTTCGGCCTGACCGGCTTCCGCGGGCGCGTTTTCGGAGACGCCGCCGGGCAGCGCCAGCCCCTCTTCGCGCGCCAGCAGATCGAAGAACCCCTCCGGCTGGAAATGGCGCGAGACCAGGTAGGCGATGGTGTTGGCGATCATCACCGGCACCATGATGACGTAGCTGGTGCTCAGTTCGAACACCATGAAGATCGAGGTGATCGGGGCGCGGAACAGGCCCGCGAAGAAGGTGCCCATGCCCACCAGCACGTAGGCGCTGGAGGGCGAGGTGGGGAATGGCCAGTACAGCGTCGCCAGACCGCCCAGTCCGCCGCCGGTCATCGCGCCCGCGAAAAGCGCCGGGGCGAACATCCCGCCCGGAATCCCGGCGCCGAAACAAACCAGCGTGGCGAGGACCTTCAGCAGTCCGAGCGCCAGCAGAACATTCCACGGGAACTGATCGTGCAAGGCGCTGTCGATGGCCACGTAACCCGTGCCCATCACTTCCGGCGCCGTGATCCCCATGATCCCCACCAGCACCCCCGCCACCCCGGGCTGCACGAACTTCGACCACTCGGGCAGTTTCGCCAGCGCATGCCGCAGCGGAAAGATCAGCTTGATGAAGAACGCCGAGAGAACCCCGCCGGCGGCTCCGATGACGGCATAGACCAGCAACTCCGAAGGATGCGTCAGCCGGAACGCAGGGACGCCGAACAGCGGTTCGTCGCCCAGGAATCCGCGCACCACCACGCTGGCCGAGACCGACGACAGCACGATGGATCCCAGCACGCTCGAGCGCCAGCCGGCGACGATCTCTTCCATGACGAACAGCACCGCCGTAATGGGCGTGTTGAAGGCGGCCGCGATGCCGGCGGCGGCGCCCACCGGGGCGATCATGCGCATGCTTTCCACCGAAAGCCGGAAGCGCTGCCCAAGCAGCGACGCAATGCCCGCTCCCATCTGGAGCGCGGGATCCTCCGGCCCAAGCGAACTGCCGGTGCCGATCGAGATCGAGCAGCCCAGGAACTTGCCCGCGACCGTATGGAACGGGATGATCCCGTCGTTGAGGTGGACGGCGGCCTTGGTCTGGTTCACGCCGCTGCCGCGGGCGGCGCGGAACACCAGCAACACCAGCGCCGCGGCCACGGTGGCCCCGAGCGAGGGCGCCAGCAGCGTGACGAAGAAACCGCGGCGGTCGGGCCCCAGCGCGATCCAGTACAGGTAGTCGATGGCCACATGAAAACACACCACCAGCAGCCCGGCGAAGACTCCGATCAGGACCGAAAGCAGCAGGAAGCGCTGGTTTTCCGTGGCTTGCGGCGCCTTCCAGCGCACTTTCCATTTCCACTTCTTCATCTACTTCGCCATCTTGTTGAGGACCAGCATCAGGGCCCGGTCGCCCTCCATCGCGCCGCACAGGGCCATGTGGGCCGCGTTCACCTGCTCGGCCACGGCGATGCCGGCCTCCACGGCTTCCGGGCCGCCGCTTGGCCGCGACAGGAATTGGCCGGCGGCATCCAACGCCGCGGTGGCGAAGGACGGAACCGGCTGCCGGTAGCGGTTCAGGCAGTCGGAAAGCTCGCCGCGCGCCCGCTCAATCAACGTCCGGCTGCGCCTCAGGCGCTCGGCCATGGGGATGCGCCGCGCCGAGGGATCCAGAGCAAGCACATCCTCGACCAGTTCGAGCAGTTCCCGGCTGGCGGCGTCGTGCGCGTTCCAGCGCAGCGCCGTCCGCAGGGAATTGCGCGCCGAGCCGTAATCGCCCAGTGCGGCCTCGCAGGCGCCAAGGCCCGCGTAGGCTTCCGCGTCCAGGCTCTGTTTCCGCAGCACCTGGCGATAGAGATCGCGCGCTTCCTCGGCATCGCCGGCCTCGAGGAACATCCTGGCGGCGCGTTTCTTGAGCTGGGGATCGTCCGCGATTTCGTCTCCGAGCTGAAGCAATTGCGCCTGAGCCTGGCGCGTCGCCCCGCGGTTGAGAAGCAGCGTGACGAGTTCGAACCGCGCCTCGACGCGGTTGGCGCTCTCGCCCTCCGGCCAGATGCCGTAGATCGCGCGGCGGTAGTACTCAGTGGCCTCTTCGGTCCGCCCGCGGCCCAGCGTGAGCCGGGCCAGCATGAGGTTCACAGCTCCGTTAACGGGATCGCGCCCGGCCAAGTCGAGCAGGTGCCGTTCGGCTTCGGCCGGGCGGGCGGTGGCGATTAGTTCGCGCGCCAAAGCCAGACGGTACTCGGCGTTGTGACGCGCCAGGGCAAGCGCGGCGCGGTAGGCGCTGATCGCCTCCCCGTGCCGTCCCTGTTGGGCGAGCAGCCTGCCGACCTCGAACTGGCGCCGCGAAAGCTCGCGCTTTTCGTAGTGGTAGCCGGCGGTGATCAGGCTGGTCAGTCCGGACAGGATTGCAAGCACGCCGAAGACGGATCCCCACACGCTGGGCGGTGCGGCCAGCACTCTACCAGGATACTCGTTCGCGGCGGCCTCAGTCCCGTAGCACGTAGGCTTCCACCGCGAATTCCTCGCGCGTAATGGGGTGCAGCGTCACGTCGCGCAGGCGGATGGCGTCGACGCGGCTGCGCCGCCCGGCGCCGCCAGCCACCGGCAGCGACTGCATGCCGCCCAGAATCTTCGGCGCGTAGTAGAAAAAAATCCGGTCCACCACCCCGGCTTCGAGCGCCGCCCAGTTCAGCTTGCTGCCGGCCTCGATCATCAGCGACAGGTATTGCCGCGAGGAGAGCAGCCGGACGATGCCCGCCAGATCGGTGCGCCCCGAAGCGCCGTCCAGCACGGCCACTTCGACGCCCCGGCTTTCGAGCGCCTGGCGGCGCTCCGGCGAGGCGGCCGAGGTGGTCACCACCAGCAGATCGTTCCGGCAGCTTTCCACCATTTTCGAGCCCACCGGGATGCGCAACTGCGAATCGACGACGATGCGCAACAGCGGGCGGCTGCGCTCCTCGCCGCTGCGGTCGGTGAGCAGGCAGTCGTCGGCCAGGACGGTGCCGATGCCGGTGAGAATCGCGTCGTGCTCGTGGCGCATGCGCTGCACGTGGAGACGCGCCTTGTCGCTGGTGATCCAGCCGGTATTGTCCTCCGGCGCGGCGATCTTGCCGTCGAGCGTCAGCGCCGCCTTGAGCGTCACCAGCGGCCGGGCCTGGCGCATGAAATGGACGAAGGGCTCGTTGAGCTTCATCGCCTGGGCGGTGAAGGCGGAGGCGATCTCGACCTCGACGCCCGCCTCCCGCAAGCGGCGGAATCCCTGCCCGGAGACCCGCGGATTGGGGTCCTCCATGGCCGCCACCACCCGCGCCACGCCGGCCTCGATCAAGGCGTCGGCGCAGGGGCCGGTGCGCCCGTGGTGGCAGCAAGGTTCGAGGTTGATGTACAGCGTGCCGCCGCGGGCCCGGCCGCCCGCCTCCTCGAGAGCGATGATCTCGGCGTGGCGCGCCCCGGCCCAGGTGTGGAACCCGCGGCCCACCACCTCGCCGCCGCTGACCAGCACCGCGCCCACGGCCGGATTCGGGCTCGACCGCCCGACGCTACGGCGCGCCAGATCGAGCGCTTCGGCCATGTAGTCGGCTGTCATTCGAAGATCGATTCGATGAATTTGGCGGCGTCGAACGGCAGCAGATCGGCGGCCTGCTCCCCCACACCCACGTAAC
>CAKZVG010000671.1 GCA_937921835.1 uncultured Bryobacteraceae bacterium
GTGCGGGTGTTCATGATGCCAGGTACTCCTTGAGCTTGGCGTGCAGCATGGCGTCTCCGGTCTCCGCCAGGTGGGCCAGCAGGCGCTCCTGCAAGGGCCGCATGGCCGCCGGGGCCGGCCTGGCGGTGGCGAGGTTGTGCAGTTCGGCCGGGTCGGCCTTGAGGTCGTAGAACTCGTCGACTCCGGCCGGGTTGAAGCAGTACTTGTGCGTGTGCGTGCGGACCGCGCGGATTCCGAACCAGCGCCCGTTGTACCACTCGTAGCGGTAGAAGGCGTCGTCGGGCGCGCTCCAGCCCGTGTCGCCGCGTTCCATCAAGGGCAGCAGCGAACGGCTGTCGGCGTTGGGAATGTCCGCTTCGAGGCGCATCCAATCGGCGAGCGTGCGGTTGAGGTCGATCGAGGAGACATGGCGGCGCACCTCGCGCGGAGCGATGCCGGGCGCGCGCACCAGCATCGGGATGCGCAGGATCTCGTCGTAGCAGTACGGCCCTTTGTCAAAGCGGTTGTGCGCGCCCACCATGTCGCCGTGATCGGCCACGATGGCCAGCATGGTGCTCCCCGCCAGGCCGCTTGCCTCAAGCGCGTCGATGATCTCGCCCAGCGCGCGGTCGAGCATGGTCACGAAGCCATGGTAGTAGGCGGTCAGACGGCGCCAGTCGTCATCGGAAAGGTGGCCGGTGTCGTGAAACGGCCACATGATTTCGTTCTGATAGGCAGGTTTGTTGGCGAAGTCGTCGCGCAGACTCGCCGGCAGTTCCACCGCGCGCGGGTTGTACATAGTGCTGTACGGCATGGGCACATGGTAGGGCGGATGGACCGCGTTGAAGCTGACGGTCAGGAAGAACGGCTTCCCGATGCCGCGGGCTTCGCGCAAAAAGCCGGCGGCTTGCGTGGCCAAGCGCCCGGCTTCGTTGTCCTCGTAGCTGCCCGGAGCGGTGGCGTAGAAGCCGGGCTTTTCGGCGAAGGATGAGCCCCCCTGATAGTACTTGCGGTTCGCTTCGAAGTTGGGCTTGCGGTCGACTTTGCCGGGCGGGCTCTGCACGCGGTCGAAGCCGGTCTTCGGGTAGCGCTGCGCGCCGCGCAGAATCGGGCCGTCGCGTCCCAGGTGCCACTTGCCAAAGTAGCCGGTGAAGTAGTCCTTGCGGCGCGCCCATTCGATGAGCGTCGGCTGCACCGCATCCAGGCGGGTCAGGCGCGAGTGCCAGACGTTGCAGTTGTCGTCCAGTCCGGTGCGGTGGCCCAGGCGGCCGGTGAACAGAGCGGCGCGGCTGGGAGAACACAGCCCGGTGGTGGTGCAGGCGGTGCGGAAGGCCACCGCGCCCGAGGCGAACCTCTCCAGGTTTGGGGTGCGCGCCGGCCCTCCGGCAAAGGAACCGACATTGTGCTGGAACTGCTCGCAGTAGAGCAGGACCGCGTTGCGCCGCTGCGCGGCGGGAGCGCCGGCGGCGGCGGTGGAGGCCAGGAATTCGCGGCGCCGCATGGGAATGACCATTAGAAATAGTATTTCAAGCCGAACTGCACGACGCGCGCTCCGCCCGCCGACGAGATCATGCCGAAGGTCGGCGAGCCGAAGCTCTGGTTCGGGTTGCCGAAGTTCGGCCGATTGAATAGGCTGAAGAACTCGGCCCGGAACTGGAGATTGTGGCCCTCGATGATGCGCGTGTTCTTGATCGCCGAGAAGTCGAAACTAAAGTCGCCCGGTCCCCGTACGTCGGGCAGCGTGCGCGATGTGTTGCCGAATCTCCATGCCGCCGGCTGGCTGAATACCGAGGTGTCGAAGTACTGCTCCAGCCGGTTTTTGACCGGGCCGCTCAATCTGGCGCTGTGGCCGCTGTTATCCGGGCGCAAGGTCCCGCTTCCAATTCTTCCCATGGTTGGATTCGATGCCGCGGTCAGATCCAGCGGCTGTCCAGTCTGGAGCACGGTGACGCCGTTCACCTGCCAGTCGCCAACAACTCTGCCCAGAATTCCCCCCGCGGCGAGCCAGGTTTTGCCCGGTCCGAACGGCAGTTCGTAGACGTAGCTCACAACCAGCCGCTGCGAAACCTCCTGGGCGGATACCGAGCGCTCGGACTTGCGGTCGTTGTGGTTCTGGTAACCGGGGACGTCACCCAGGAAACTCAGCACGCCGGGCGAGCCGTCGTCGATCAGTTTCCCGGTGGTGTAGGAAACGAGCGCCGTCACGCCGCCAGAGAAGCGTTTCTCGGAACGGAGCTGCATCGAGTGGTAGATGGACGACCCCACCGCGGAACCGCTGGTATTCAAAGCGGTCAGGTGAGGGTAGGGCCGCAGCAGTTGTACGTAGGCTACCGTCGCCGCACCGAGCGACGTATTGGAAGGGATCTGCCCGAAAAAGGGATTGGCGACGGGTCTGGTCAGTTCGTTGCCCAGCGCGAGCACCGAGTCCGGCGCCTGGTTGAAAGAGAGATTCCCAGGCAGGCGGGTGCCCTTGCTTCCTGAGTAGACAGCCTCAACCAGCATTTGCCCGGGCAGCGCGTGCTGAAATCCGAAATTCCACTGCTGCACGTAGGGAGACACTTCTCCCCAGTCCACCGAGGTGATAGCTTGCCCGACATCGGTAAGGATTCCATCAGCCGGTCCAACGGGACGGTTGATTTGGCCGGGGAAAGGATCGCGCAGAAAGTTTACGGGAACGAAACCATCGACGGAACCGACAAACGGCGTGCTGGCGGAATAGCCTTGCTGGCCGTAGCCGATGCCGCGCCAGACGCGCGGCGTGTAGAAAACGCCGTAGCCTCCGCGCACGACCGTCGAAGCCCGCGCGCTGAAGGCAAAGCCGAAGCGCGGCGCCCAATTCTGCCAGGACGTACGCTGCTGGCTGCGCGGGTTGCCATCCCGGCCGGCAAAGCGGACTCCGCCCACGACGGGTCTGCCGAGCGCCGGGGCGCGCAGCGGTGTGGGGCTGTCGAAGTCGAGCGTCGTGAGCCGGTCGTAGCGGTCGGTGCGGTGGCTTTCCGGCTCCCAACGCAGGCCGAAGTTCAGGGTGAGCCGGGGAGTGAGTTTGAAGTCCTCCTGCACGTACAGGGCGGCGTACCAGCTCTGGAAGTCCTGGGTGGGCGTGGCGTTGATCGACCCGCCGGAGGGAGTGCCGATCAGAAAGGAAGCAAAGGCATGGCCGGACGTTGGCCCCGCGCGCAGCGGGTCAGGCCCCTGAGTGAAGCCGGCGGTGAAGTTGAAGCTTCCGCCTCCGTTCGCCGGCCGCCAGCCGTGGACACGGAAGATCCGCGCGTCGGCGCCGACCTTGAGCGTGTGTTTCCCGCGGATCGTAGTCACGTCGCTCTGGCCGGTGTAGCCGTTCTGCGGGTTGTTGAGCAGCGAGTTGCTCACCGGACCGAGCG
The DNA here is from genome assembly GCA_937921835.1 of uncultured Bryobacteraceae bacterium. Lineage (GTDB taxonomy): Bacteria > Acidobacteriota > Terriglobia > Bryobacterales > Bryobacteraceae > CAKZVG01. The sequence continues at coordinate 3,360 of CAKZVG010000671.1, forward strand.
CGCTGGCTCCGAAGCCGAGGTTGGAAACGTTCATTCCGGCGATCTGAATCTGCGGGAACTGGACCGCGGTCTGGGCTTTCCGGTAGCGCTCCGGAAAACCAAGCTCGCGGATGTCGAATCCCTGCCCGTAAGCTTTGGCTGCATCGATGAGCCGGCTGAGACCGGCCCGGAAGGTGGCCAGCGTGGTGGGGTTGATCATCCAGGTGTCATGAAGCCCGGCCGTGCGGGACGTAAACAACTGGGGACCCGAGGAGGGGTTGGCGATGTTGCCGAAGATGTTGGGGGGCAGGATCTGGCGTTCGTCCCAGGAGAAGCGCAGAAAGAACCGATGCCGCGCGGTCAGGGCGTCATCCATCCGGAGATTGAACTGGTTGGTGTTGAACCGCTCGCCGGCGGTGCTGATGAAATTCCTCGCGCCGGTCCCGGCGTCGCCCGGCAGGTTGGGCGCCGGCCAGTAGGGCAGCAGTGCCTGCGCCACCGGATCCAAGCGGCTGGCGGGAATCCGGTTACCGGGAAACTGATCGCGCACGCGCGTAGTCCCGGTGGTGATTCGGGTGGTCAGCGGATCGTGGATCTGAACGAGCTGGCCTGCCGCGCTCAGCACGCTGGAGAAGTCACCCTGCCGCATTCCGGGGGCCGGAATCGTGGTTAGCGTGGTGCGTCCCTGGATCCGCCGTAACCCTTCGTAGTTGGCGAAGAAGAAGGTGCGGTCGCGCTTGATGGGCCCGCCGGCGGAGGCGCCGAACTGGTTGTAACGGAACGGCGCCCGCGGCACGCCGGAGCGGTTGGCGAACCAGTTGTTCGCGTCCAGCTTGTCGTTGCGCAGAAATTCATAAACCACACCGTGTAACTGGTTCGTCCCGGAGCGGAGCGTCAGGTTGACGACGCCGCCGCCGGTGCGGCCGAACTCGGCAGACAGACTGTTGGTCTGCACCTTGAACTCCTGCACGGCGTCGATGGAAGGGGCCACCACGAACTGGCTTTGTACGATGGTTGAGTTCGGGATGCCGTCCATCAGGAACTCGTTGGTCATGGCCGGACCGCCGTTGATGGAGATGTTGGAAAACGGGATGGTATTGCCCGGCATCGAGGGGCGCGCGTAGGCTTGCGCTCCCGGCGCGAGCATCACGAGGTCGTAGGCGTTTCTCCCGTTGAGCGGAAGGTTCACCAGCTTCGTGTTGTCCACCACCGCGCCCAGCGAAGACTCCGTGGCGTCCAGCAGCGGCGGTTCCCCCTGCACGGTGATGGATTCGCTGCTGGCTCCCAGTTCCAGCGCGAAGTCCACCCGGGCCGACTGGGCGACGCGCAAAACGAGCCCCGCCTGCGTTAGCTGCTTGAAGCCCGCGGCAGTCACGGTGGCGCGGTAGGTTCCGGGCTCGAGTTGCGGAAGCGTGTAGTAGCCTTCCTGGTTGGTGGCCGTTTCGCGCCGGATGCCGGTGTCCGCGTTGGTGACGGCCACCGCCGCGCCGGGCACAACGAATCCGCTGGGATCCGTGACGCGGCCGGTGAGCAGCGCCGCGGTAGTCTGCGCGCTCGCCGCGCCGGCGGCAAGCGAAAGCAACAAAAAGATCGAGAGCCGATTTCGTTTCACTTTAAATACCTCCCAGATTCGGTTCAAGCGCGTCCCTCAGCGCGCCAGCGGCATCCAGACGGTCATATAGGGAATGCCGCGATTGTTCCAGGCGTAGTAGGGGATGAGTCTTAGCTTGATGCTTTCAGGCGCCGGCCGGACGAGCGTGCGATAGAGAAGGCCGGACCAATCTCCTTCCGGGAAACGGATGGCCTCGCCTTCGAGCACCGTGACGCCGCCGAGCAGCTTGGCGTCATGCCGTGGGGTGAACTTGATGGTCGAGGGAAGCGCCACTTCCGAGATCCGCACGCCGGGCGGCAGATCCGGCGACTCAAGCGCGTAGAGCACCGGACCGCGCATGACCGCCACCTGGTTGCGGAGTTCCTCGGCCTTGGGGTGCGCTTCCACCAGGCGAGCCTCCATCGGCAGCGTCAGTTCCACGCTGTCGCCGGGCTTCCAGGCGCGAGTGATGGCGGCGTAAGCGCCGGGTTTCGCCGCGGGCCCAGCCTGGCCGTTGACGCGCACGGCCGCGCCCTCGGCCCAGGCGGGAATGCGCAGGTTGAGCGTAAATTCGCCCGCCGAGCCGGCGATGATCTGAATGCGGCCGTCCCAGGGATAGTCCGTGTTCTGGGTGAGCTTGACGCGGCCGGCGCCCGGCACCGGAGAATCGAAGGTGTTGGAGCCGTACAGGTTGATCCAGACGCTCTTATCCGAAACGTGATACGCCCAGGCGGCCGAGCCGGCGACGGTGCGCGCCACATTCGGCGGGCAGCAGTAGCAGTAGGGCGCGCCGGGAGTCGTGGTGGAGGGCCAGCGTTCCCAACTGTCGTTGGACAACAGAGGATCTTCCTTGCCGTAGCGGCGCAGCGGGTTGGTGTAGCAGTAAGTCTTGCCGTCGAGTCCCCAGGCCGAGAGCAGCGTGTTATAGAAGACCAGTTCGACCACGCCGGCGTACTTGGGATCGCCCGTGATGCCCAGCATGCGCCAGCTCCACATGGCGTGCGCGATGTTGGCGCAGGTTTCGTTGTAGGCGGTGCGGTGCGGGAGCTCGTAGGCGCGCCCGAAGGCCTCGTGGACCGGATCGCGGCGGATGGAGACGCCGTGGTGCAGCGCGGCGATGCCGCCGTTGACGTACATCTTGCGCTCGACGACGTCCTTCCAGAGCCGCTCCAGGGCGTCGAAGAGTTCCTTCTCGCCGGTTTCGGCGTAGACGTCGGCGGCGCCGGCCC
>CAKZVG010000672.1 GCA_937921835.1 uncultured Bryobacteraceae bacterium
TTTCCAGTTTGGCGACCACCGGCACGCGCGCCTCGAGTTCTTCCAGGTAGAGCCGCAAGCGCAGCAGGTCGTCGCGGCCGCGCACGAACGAGAGCGCCACGAAGTCGACCCCCGCCTGGAGACCGGAACGCAGATCCGCCAGGTCCTTCCTGGTCAGCGCGGGGCTGCTGACGCGCACCCCCGGCAGGTTGATGCCCTTGCGGTCGGAAATCCAGCCGCCGGAAACCACTTCGAACTCCACTGTCACGCCGTCCGAGGAAAGCGCCCGCAGTTCCACCGCGCCGTCGTTCAGCATCACCCGGTTGCCCGGCCGCACGTCGGCCGCGAAACCGGCGTAGGTGGTCGAGGCGCGCTCGTGCGTTCCCAACAGCGGCTCGACGGTGATGAAGAAGCGCGCCCCCGTCTTCAACTCGCATCCGCCGCCCTCGAAAGCCCCCAGCCGGATCTTCGGCCCTTGCAAATCCAGCAGGATGCCGGCGTGGCGGCCGAGCGAGTCGCCCACCTCGCGCACCATCTGCGCGCGGGCGGCGCGCTCCTGCTCCGTCCCGTGCGAAGCGTTCAGACGGAACACGTCCACGCCCGCCTCGAACAGGCCGCGGATCGTCCCTTCCTCCGAGGAGGCCGGACCGAGTGTAGCGATGATCTTGGTGGTTCGCATGGCCGGATGCGCTACCATGACGGGTTCAACCCATTATGTCCCTTCTTCAGGCCGTGATTCTCGCCATTGTCCAAGGATTCACTGAATTCTTACCGATCAGTAGCTCGGCGCACCTGGCGCTGGCGCCCTGGCTGCTGAACTGGCGGGATCAGGGCCTGACCTTCGACATTGCGCTGCACTTCGGGACGCTGGCCGCGGTCTTGATCTACTTCTTCCGGGACTGGCTCCAGATCGCCGCGCAGGGGTTCGGCCTCCGCTACGGCAGCGACCCGGAACTGAAGCGGAATCCCGGCCTGCTCTGGCTGCTGGCCATCGGCTCCCTGCCCATCGGCTTCTTCGGATACGTTTTCAAGGACGCGGCCGAGAACGTCTGGCGCGAAAACCGCCTGCTGATCGGGGGAATGCTGATCGGGGTGGCCCTGCTGATGGCGCTCGCCGAGCGCTACTCCCTCCGTCGCCGCGATATCGGCGGCATCAACCTGGCCGACGCGCTGCTGATCGGCTTCGCGCAGGCCATCGCCATCGTGCCCGGCACCTCGCGCAGCGGCATCACCATCACGGCCGGCCTGTTCCGCCACTTGGACCGCGCCGCCGCCGCCCGCTTCTCCTTCCTGCTTTCGACCCCGGCCATCGCGGCGGCCGCGGCCAAGGCTTTCGCCGACGCCCTCGCGGCGGGCGCGAAGCTGGACCTCGCCGCGCTGGCCGTGGGCATGAGCGTCAGCGCCGCCACCGGTTGCCTGGTGATCGCCTTCCTGCTGCGGTTTCTCCGCCGCCACAGCCTGAAGTTCTTCATCTACTACCGGATCGCACTCGGAATCCTCGTTCTCGCCCTGGCCCTGTACGGCGGCCGCTGAGCGTCCGCGCCGCGAGCTGCGATACTTCCGCGCGGCGGATCTGTTATGCTCTCCCTTGCCGGTGCCCCGGCACACGGCCACCTCGGCGAGGAGAGAAATGTCACCAGGCACGCCCGCAAGCTTCGAGTGGCCTTCCTTCCGGCCTCCTCTCGAATCCTACAAGCTCGACTACGGCATTGGCATCGTCGGCTACGCCGGAATCGTTCGCGCGCAGCAGTTGGCCGCTTACCGGCTGGCCGGTTTCCGCGTGGTGGCCGCCGCCGACATCCGCGCCAGCCGCCGCGAACTGGCCAGGTTGGACGGCATCCCGCACGTCTATGAGGACTACCGCGACCTGCTCGCGCGCGAGGACGTCGATATCGTCGATTGCGCCGTCGACCATTCCACCCCGGCCGACATCCAGACCCGGCTGGCGGTGGTGCGCGAGGCCGGCAAAGCCGGCAAAGCGGTGCTGATGCAGAAACCGATGGCGACCGATCTCCGGACCGCCGAGGAGATGGTGGGGATCGCCGAAGACCACGGCATCCCCTTCGCCGTCAACCAGAATCTGCGCTTCGACCCGGCCATTTACCTGAGCAAGCAGTTGCTCGCCCCGGACCGGCTCGGCAAACCCGGGTTCCTGCACTTCGCCAATACCTCCATCGAGGGGCCGAAGTTCGGTTTCGGCCCCGGGGGCGTGGAGCTGGCTTGGCAGATCCACGCCATCGATTCCATCCGCTGGCTGGCGGGCAGCGATCCGGTCTCGGTCTTTTGCACCAACGGCAACTACGCCTCGCTCTATCAGATCGGATTCGAAGGCGGGGCGCTGTGCAACTACTTCGAGTACCACAACGAGGAGACTTTCCGCAGCGAGACCCCGTTCCGCATCTGGGCCGAAAAAGGGGCGCTGCGCGGCAATCACCGCTGGAATCCGGGATCGCGCTGGGAGCGGGATCTGATTGAGGTGCGCGCCTACGCCTGGCCGCGCGAAATCGGCTGGGTGGCGTACAACCTGCCGGACGACGTCACCGGGCGCTTCGTCCACATGCGGCCATGCTACGACACCTGCGCGTCGATCGGCGGCTTCATCGGGGTGATGGGCGAATTCATGCAGTCGCTCCACGAGAAGCGGCCCGCGTTGACCAACGGCCGGGACAACCTGATGTCGCTCCGCATCTACTTCGCCGGCCAGCTCTCGGCCGGGCGCAAGCGCCCGGTGGACCCGCGCTCGATGGAGCTGGTCTGAGCGCCGCCCCGGGCGCGCCCTCCGTTCCGCCGCCAGGAATTCCGCCGCCCGGGAGGCGCGAAATCCCGCGGCGGGCCATTTTTTCGCTTGCCTTCAATGAAAAACGCGATATTCTATGTCTGATCGAGCCTATACAACAGGAGGCACGAAGAATGTTTGATCGTCTGATGGCTTCGCCCGGCGAAGGGGACGACGAACTGGATGACTTTGAGTATGATTCGGAGCACGTCGAGCTGGAATCGGACCTCGACGAATATGGCCCCGACGAGGACGAGGAAGAACAAGACCAGATCAAGGAGACTACCAGACAGGCGATGATTGCCGATACAGCACCCTCAGCGCCCGAACCGGCCGCTCCCGCGCCTGCCGCTCCGGCGGTGGATGCGCCTCCCAAAAAGCAACCGGCCAAGGCCGCGGCCGCCAAGCCGAAGAAGGCCGCCAAGAAAGCTCCTGTGAAGAAAGCAGCGAAAAAATCCGCGATGAAAAAAGCTGTCAAGAAAGCCCCGGCGAAGAAGGCCGTGAAGAAAGCCGTCAAGAAGGCCGCCCCCAAGAAGGCTGCCAAAAAGGCCGTGAAGAAAGCCGTCAAGAAGGCCGTAAAGAAAGCCGCCCCGAAGAAGGCCGCCAAGAAAGCCGTGAAGAAGACCGCCAAGAAGGCGCCCGCTAAGAAGAAATAGCTGCCAGGCGCACACCCGCGGAGCCGGTAGGCGCCCCGGGCGCCAGGGGACACCATGGGACGGCGGCGCGTGCTGCGCCGTAAGGGGTTATTTTGCCACCACGGCGCGGCAGCGCTCGAAAAGCTGCAAGAGCGAGTCCGCGTACTCTTCCGCCGACTTGGGCGGTTTGCCGGCGAATCCCGCCGAGGCTCCCCCCTTGCCGTAGCCCGTCGTTACGGCGATGAACTTCATCAGTTCGAGGGCGATTTCGTCTTTGCTCTTGGGCGCCACCGGGGCCGCCGGGGTGACCGCTTCATCCGCCATGGTGTCCTTTTCCGCCTGGGAAGTGTGCTAAACCTCTAGAGTAACTCCCGGTACGAGTTCGCACAACGCGGCTCCGGCGGCCGGAAGAGTTGTCTCATTCATGCCCGTAAACGCCCGCCGGTTCGTCCGGAAGATGCGCGGAGGCGCACAGGCTCACCTCATCGAAGCCGACGACGGGCACTTCTACGTCGTAAAGTTCCGCAACAACCCGCAGCACCGCCGGATCCTGGTCAACGAACTCGTGGCCTCCGTGCTGCTCGGGTATCTCCGCGTCTCGCAGCCGGAAAACGCCGTCGTCCGGCTGGACGATGAGTTCCTCCGCCGCAATCCCGAAGTCCACATCCAACTGGGGAACCGGCGCGAGCAACCCCCCGCCGGGCGCCACTTCGGATCGCGCTATCCCGGCCATCCCGAGCGCACCGCAGTTTACGACTTCCTTCCCGACGCCCTGCTGGCCAAGGTCGTCAATCTCGCCGACCTTCGCGCCGTCCTGGTCTTCGACAAGTGGACCGGCAACGCCGATGCCCGCCAGGCGATCTTCTTCCGCGCCCGTGTGCGCCAGTGGGCGCCAGCCTCCGGCCTCCATCACCTGCAAAAGGGCTTCCTCGTGCAAGCGGTGGATCACGGCTACATCTTCGACGGGCCGAACTGGGACTTCGCCGACTCCCCGCTCCAAGGTCTCTACTTCCGCCGCCTGGTCTACGAACAGGTCCGCGGGATCGAGGACTTCGAACCCTGGCTCTCGCAGGTGACACACTTCCCCGAAGAGGTGCTGGACGAGGCCTTCAAGCGCGTGCCGCCGGAATGGCTCGAAGGGGACGAGGAGGCCTTCGAGCGCCTGCTCGAACGCTTGCTGGCGCGCCGCAAGCGGGTGGCGGACCTGATCGGCGACTGCCGCCGCGGGCGCGAAAACCCGTTTCCCAACTGGCCTCGTTAAAATGAGATCTGTTACTCTGAAATGTGCGCTAAAATGCCGGATGGGCGCATCCGTGTAAGGCGTCCGGACAAGCAGATGAGCGATCTTCTACCGAAAGACGCCACCCGCCGCTCCCGCTTCAGGCACGCCGCGGCCCGCCGGGATCTCGAAGCGGGCCGGCAACGCTTCGCGCGCCGGCTGGGGGAGGTTCGCCACGGGAAGCGCCGCCAACCGATGGGGCGGGCGGAGAGGCGGCACGGCTGATGGCCTCCGGCGCCCTCATCTGGATCGTCGCCGGCGGACTGCTGATGAGCTGCTTCGCCCTGGTGGGCGGCGTCACGCTGGTGCTGCCAGAGAAGGTGCTGAAGCGGCTCCTGTTGCCGCTGGTGGCTCTGGCGGCGGGCACGCTGCTCGGCGGGGCGCTGTTTCACCTGGTTCCGGCGGCCGTCGAGAATCTCGGCAACCGCCTTTCGGTCTACACCTCGATTCTGGCCGGCTTCGCGGCGTTCTTCGCCCTCGAGCAGTTTCTCAACTGGCACCACTGCCACCGCGCGCCCTGTGACCACCGCCCGCTGAATTACCTGATTCTGATCGCCGACGCCATCCACAATTTCGTGGGAGGACTGGCCGTGGGCGGCGCGTTTCTGGTGGATGTGCGGGTCGGCATCAGCGCCTGGCTGGCCGCCGCCGCGCACGAATTGCCCCAGGAACTGGGCGACTTCGGCATCCTGGTGCACGGCGGATGGAAACCGGCCCGCGCGTTGCTCTACAACTTTCTCTCCGCTCTCACTTTCCCGCTGGGCGGGCTGGCGGCGTTCGGCCTCGCCCGCGCCGCCGACGTAGCGTTCCTGCTGCCATTCGCGGCCGGAAACTTCATCTACATCGCCGCCGCGGACCTGATTCCCGAGGTAAAGCACCACGTCAGCCTCCGGCAAAGCGCCCTCCACTTCGTTTTTTTCGCCACCGGCCTGGCGTTGCTTCTCGCGGTCCGGCTGGCATTCGAACACTCGTGAGCAGCGGAAAGCCCACCCCCTGGCCCGCCGCCCGGCGTGCCCCCGCCTTCCATGGGCTAGAATAGGGGCAAGCCTCCGATGCCCCTTGAAGAGACTCTCACCCGGCTGTCGGTCCGGGAATTCGCCGAACGGTTCCAGGCGGAGATGATTCCGCTGTCGAACAAGTTCTCCTACTTCTCGGCCGCCGTCCCGCTCGGCGAGGATGAGATCCGGGAGTACTTGCATGAGCCGATCGCCGCGCTGCCGCCGGTTCACGTCCTTCTGGTGCCCTACCTCCAGAGGCCGGACGGAAAGGGAAGCAAGGCGCACCACAGCTCCGAGGATTTGGTGCTGCTCGATAAACCCAATGGCAGCCGCCTGCTGGAGGCGTCGATTCTGCCGCTGGATCGTGCAACCGTGCTTGCCTTCGCCATCAAGGACCGCGACGTGGCGGACTACCACTTCCACTTCTACTGCGCCATCGCGCGCGTCGCGGCGGAGCGTTGCCCGGCCGAAACCCAGCTTCAGTACTCGGCGCTGCTGCGGGAGGAACTGAGCGCGCGGGTGCATGGCGAGGTGGACGAGGAGAGTTGGCACGAAAAACAGGCCTTGCTGCGCCGCCAGACCAACGTGCGCCGGGAAACCAAAGCCTTCCGGGAGTACGCCCTGCGGTCGTTCATCGACACCCTCACGCTGTACATGCACGGAATCTGCTGCGACATCGACGTCGAAACCGGGCCGCGCCAGTTGCCCAGCCGGTATTTGCGGAAGCGGCTGATGCTGCTGGAGTCGCACTTCCCGCCTCCCCCCGGATACGCCGTCTTCCCCGAGGAATTGAAGGAAACCGAAAAGTAGCCCCCTGGGGCGACGGAGTTTTCGCTTGACCACCATTCTGCTCATTCGCCACGGCGAGACGGACGCCATCGGGAATTGGATCGCCGGCTGGAGTCCCGGCGTTCCGCTGAATCCGGCCGGCCGCCAGCAGGCCGAGCGTCTCGCCGGGCGGCTTTCCAGCGGAGCCGTCGGCGCGATCTACAGCAGCCCGCTCGAGCGGGCGCGCCAGACCGCCGAATTCCTCGCCGCGCGGCTTGGTTTGCCGGTCCGGGAGTGCGACGAGTTCCGGGAAGTGGATTTCGGGCAGTGGACCGGCCGGCGGCTGGCCGAACTCGCCCAGGATCCGCACTGGCGGCGTTTCGTCGAACTGCGCGCCCACTCGCGCGCCCCCGGCGGCGAGACCATGCTCGAAGCGCAGGCGCGGGTGGTGCGCGGCCTCGAGCGCGCCGCCGCCGAAAACCCCGGCCGGACGGTGGCGGTGTTCAGCCACAGCGACATCATCAAAGCGGCCCTTGCCCACTTTACCGCCATTCCCCTCGATCTCTGCCGCCGCATCGAAATCAGCCCGGCATCCGTCACGGTGCTTACGCTGGAGGCTGGCGCGCCCCGGCTGATACGTGTAAATGACACTGGAGACTGGCCGCCCCCCGCCCCGAGAGGTTGAACCCGGCCAAACTCCTGCATTGCGGATGCGAAAGGGTGAAATTCGCCTTTTCCTCTTGTGCCGTTGCGTATAGAATGAAGAAATGAAACTAAGTGCCCAGGAGGAATATGGGCTTCGTTGCCTGCTCCACATGGCACGCGCGGAGGCGGGCGGGAGCCTGAGTATCCCCGAGATCAGCCGGGCGGAGGGACTGTCCATCCCGAACGTCGCAAAGTTGATGCGGCTGCTGCGATTGGGGGGATTCGTGCGGAGCGTCCGGGGACAAGCGGGCGGTTACACGCTGGCGCGCCCCGCCGAGCAGATCACCGTTTCGCAGGTGCTCGAGCTGTTGGGTGGCAGTTTATTCGGCCCCAATTTTTGCCAGCGGCATGCCGGGGTGCTGGACCGCTGTTCGCATTCGGGTGATTGCGCGGTGCGCTGTCTTTGGACGTCCATCCACCGCTCGATCCAGGACGTTTTGAGCGCCACCACGCTCAAGGACCTGATCCGTGATGAGGCCGGGATGCGGCATTGGCTTGCCGCCAGGAACGGCAACGGCCGCAATAACAGCGCACCCGTGGCCGGCCAGGAGGCCGCCGGCCGCTCCAACTGACCCGGCCGAACCGGGAATCGATTTCGCAGGGCGATCCGGATCGTGAAGCTCCTGAACACGCTGCCGCGTCTAATAGGCGAACTGGTGAGCCATGTCTACGTTGGCTGGTCTGCTCGCCGCGCGGGTGCGCGAGAGCCCGCTTGCCGAGCGCCTTTCCGGTAACCGGTTGCGCTGTCTCGCCTGCGGACACCGCTGTCCGATCTTCGAGGGGCAGGCCGGTGTCTGCAAGGTGCGCTTCCATCGCGAGGGCAAGCTGTGGGCGCCATGGGGCTATGTGGCCGGAGCGCAGTGTGACCCTATCGAAAAGAAGCCTTTTTTCCACGTCTACCCCGGCAGCTCCGCCTACAGCTTCGGCATGCTGGGCTGCGATCTGCACTGCGCCTACTGCCAGAACTGGATCACATCGCAAGCGCTGCGCGATCCGCTGGCGCTGGCCCCGGTCCGCCCCGCGCAGGCCGGGGAACTGGTGGCGCGCGCGCTCGAGTGCCGGGCGAAGGTGATGGTCAGCACCTACAACGAGCCGCTGATCACCGCCGAGTGGGCGGCCGAAGTCTTCCGCGAGGCGCGCGCGGCCGGGCTCGCCACCGGGTTCGTCTCCAACGGCAACGCCACGCCCGAAGTGCTCGCCTTCCTGCGCCCCTGGCTGGACTTGTACAAGGTGGATCTCAAGAGCTTCGACGACGCTCAGTACCGCAAGCTGGGAGGCAGGTTGCAGCCGGTGCTCGACAGCATCCGGCGCATTCATGAGATGGGCTTCTGGCTCGAGGTGGTCACCCTGGTTGTGCCCGGATTCAATGACTCGGACGAGGAACTCTCGCGGATCGCGGAATTCCTGGCCGGGGTCTCGCCGTCGATTCCCTGGCACGTGACGGCCTTCCATCCCGACTACCGGATGCCTGCTTCGCCGCCGACAAGCCCCGGGGACTTGCTCCGGGCGGCCGGGATCGGGCGCCGGGCGGGACTACAGTTCGTTTACGCGGGGAACCTGCCGGGCATGGTTGACAGCCTGGAGGATACCCTCTGTCCCGGCTGCGGGCGCACGCTGATCCGCCGCGCGGGCTACCGCGTCCTCGAAAATCGCCTGGCCGCCGGCGGGCGCTGCCCGGACTGCGGGGCCGCGATTCCCGGCCGCTGGTGACGCCGCTTCGCTATCATGTGAGGCGTCCCATGACGCTCACCCGATTCGCTGTTTTCTTCGCCGCCGTGGCGCTCCCGGGGGCCGATGGCGGCTGGCTGCGCCCGGTGCGGACCTTCGCCGATACGCTGCTCGACAAGGGCCTGGATAACTACGGGCCGAAACGGACCCCGCTGTGGGCGGGCGTCATGGACGCCCGCTCCCTCACCGTGCCGCGGGACGGGGTGCCGCCGCCCGCCGGGGTCCGCCCCCACGACCGCGCGCTGGGCGGGTCGAATCTCTATCACGACGCCGTGACGCTCCAGGTCTTCCACGTCCTGACCGAAGTCACCGGCGATCCGCGTTACCGCAAGGCCGCGCGCGCCTACCAATCCGCCTTTCTTGACCTCGCGCAAAACGGAGAAACCGGCCTCCTCGCCTGGGGCGAGCATCTCTATTACGACTTCTTCCGCGATGAGGTCGCGATTGAGAGACGCCACCATGAGCTGCTTGAATGGACGCCCCCGTGGCCACTGCTGTGGGAAGTGAATCCGGCGGCGGTGGAACGCGCCATCGCGGGCCTCCGCTTCCACTACTACGCCGATGACCCGGCGGCGCTCTACAACCGGCACGCCGATTGGGCGCGCGCCGTGCATCAGAAACCGGGCGGACAGCCGTGGATCAAGCATAGCGGCCTCTACGCCTACTCCTTCCTGTTTCTCTATTCCAAGACGAAACAGCAGCGCTGGCTCGATTGGGCGCTTGGCGCCGGCGATCTGTACTGGCGCCACCGCCATCCGGAGACCGGCCTAACGCTGAGCTGCATCGGAGACCCCCGGCCGGGTGCGCGGAGCGCGACCAGCGGAATGGCCTATCTCGCCTACTGGCTGCATAAGGCCTCGCGCCTCCACCCCGCTGGAAGGCCCCTGCGGGATCGCGCGGTGGCCTATCTGCGGGCATACGCCCGTTATTTCCATGACGCCCGGCAAGGGGGTTACCGCGCTTCGCTCGGGCTGGACGGCACGCCCGCCGACGGCGCTCTTCTGCTTCCGTGGCGTTTTGCTTACGGTGAAAGCTCGATTCTCCCGGTAGGCCGCGTCGCCGCCTACTTCGCACGCCACGAAAAGGACCCCGCGTTTCTTGAGATGGCGCGCCGTATCGCGCGCATCGCCGAGAAGACTCCCGTGCCGGATAACGCCTCCGCCGAGGCCATCGGCTTCGCGCTCAATCTGAATCTCGATCTTTACGATCTCACACGCGAAGCCGGTTATCTCGATGCCGCGCGCGGTTATGCGCGGACGGCGCTGGAGAAATTCTGGCTGGAGGGCCCCGGCGGCGGTCTATTTATCCGGGAAGCAGGGGACCGTTTCTATGAGGCCAAGACCGGGGCGGGGGACATCGCGGCCGGATTGCTGCGGCTTCATTTGCGCGCCGCGGGGCTGCGGGACCCGGGTACTTACGACTGGAGTTTCTGACGAAACCGCCCTCCGCTCGTCAGCCAGCCGGACATTAATACCGCTTCTACGCCGTATTGCCCTCGAGGTACTACGGACGGATTTGTCCTGTTCGCGCCGTAACGTTCGGGGGTTCAGTGTCACTTAACTATTGAACTCGATGAGTATTCATCAGGGGTGTGTCCAACGTCTGCACCAATTCCTCGATCTTGTCGCGGCCGCCTCGGCTTTGCCCGCCGCTCCGTTTGCGAAGGGAAGTCCGGTTTACACGAGCGGCCAGCCGGCGGGAAGCCTGTTCCTGCTCCGCTCCGGAAGGGTCCGGATCTCGCAGCCGGCCTCACTCTGCCGGGAGATCGTCCTGCGGATCGCCAATGCGGGGCAGGTGTTCGGAGAGGAGGGGTTCGCGGGCGGCGGAGTGCGTGGCCTCGAAGCTCTGGCGCTCGATGACGCGCTCGTGACCGAAGTGCCGCGGGCGGCTTTTTTCCAGGCTGCCGGGAGCGAACCCGAGGCCCTGCGTCTGTTGGCCGAGGTGTTGGATCTGCGGCGGGCCGAGGCCTTGCGGCGCATTGAACTGCTCC
>CAKZVG010000673.1 GCA_937921835.1 uncultured Bryobacteraceae bacterium
AGGCGGCGCTGCTGGCCCGCTACATCACCGCCCGCTACGGAGCGCATCACGTGATGTGGCTGCTCGGCGGCGACGGCGACTATCGCGGCGAGAAGGCGGAGCGGTGGAAAACCATCGGCCGAGCCGCGTTTCCGGAAGGCCGCCCGCGCCGCCCTGTTACGCTGCATCCGCGCGGGATGCACGAACCCTGGCCGCCGCTCAAGGACGAGCCCTGGCTGGACTTTTTTATGTACCAGTCCGGGCACGGCAGCGACGAGAAGAAGTGGCGCTGGAACGCCACCCGAGGCCCGGCGCTGGATTGGAAACTCGACCCGCCGCGGCCGGTTATCGACGGCGAGCCGAACTACGAAGGGCACATCACCTACCACACCGGCAAGCTCGTCAGCGATTACGACGTGCGCCGCGCTGCATACTACAGCCTGCTGGCGGCGCCGGTAGCGGGGATCACCTACGGGGCGCACGGCATCTGGTACTGGGCGCGCGAGCGCGCCGTGCCGCTCGATCATCCGCGCAGCGGGGAAGCCGATCCGTGGCACGTCTGCCTGGATTACCCCGGCGCGCGCCAGATGCGGGTACTGCGCGACATCCTCGATTCGCTCGCATGGTGGCGGCTGCGGCCGGACCGTTCCCTGCTCGCCGAGGATCCCGAGGGCGAGGGTTTCCGGTCCTTCATGATGCCGGCCCGTTCCGAGGACGGCCGCTTCGCCCTGATCTACCTGCCCGCCAGTCCGTCGGTGAAACTCAACCTGTCCGGGTTCGAGCGGCGCGTGAACGCCGAGTGGCTCGACCCGCGCACCGGCCGCCGTTCCTCCGGCGGCGCGTTGCGGCCGGGCGACGAGATCGAGTTGAAAACCCCGGGTGAAGGCGACTGGCTCTTGCTGTTACGGTAGGAGGCGGCGGCTGCACCGCGGTCCTTCAGGCCGTGGCCGGGGATTCCTGCAACCGGATTATGGCGAAATAGGCGCCCTGCCCATCATTGAGCACCGCGAAGCGGCCCACCGTGGGGATATCGGTGGGCGGCACGCAGACCTTGCCGCCCGCCGTCTCCGCCCGGGCGGCGGTGGCGTCGCAGTCGGCGACAAGAAAATACGGCATCCAGTGCGGCGGCGCGCCCTGCCATTCCGAGGTCATCTGCAACATGCCTCCCGCCGCGCTGCCGGCCGCCTGAAACATGGTGTAATCCATTCCCGGGAGCGTGGACTTAGTGGCTTCCCAACCGAACAGGCCGGTGTAAAAAGCCTGCGCGCCGGCCGCGTCGGAAGTGGCCAGTTCGGACCAGCACAACGTTCCCGGCACCTGCCCGGTGCGCGCGCCTATGTGCGCGCCGGGTTGCCAAAGGCCGAAGACGGCGCCTTGCGGATCGCGGAGGATCGCGAAGCGCCCGGCCTCGGGCACCTCGCCCGGACCGGCGATCACCGTCCCGCCCAACTCTTTCGCGCGCGCCGCCATGGCCGCGGCGTTCTCCACTGAAACATAGAGCATCCAATGCGGCGGAACGCCCTGGCTGACTTGTTCCGGCATCAACGGGTATAACGCCGCGGCGTCTTTCCCGTCGGCTTGCAGCATGGTGTAGACCATGCCGTGACTCGCCGGCGTATCCACGGCGCCCCAGCCAAACAGCGCCCCGTAGAAGGCCTTCGCAGCCTGCGTGTCGGTCGTTCCCAGATCGGCCCAGCAGAACGTGCCGGGAGTGTACTTCGCGATGTCGGCCATTCCCAGAATCCTCCGTTGCGGAAATCGGAACCCAGTCGGGCTCAGTATAACCCGGTCCCCACTTGCGCCGCGCTATTTCGTTCGCGCGCGTTCCATGTACTTCAGGTTGGCCGTATCCAGGCGGATCAGATCGCCGGACTTGATGAACTGCGGGACCATGATTTCGACGCCATTCTCCAACACCGCCGCCTTCCACGTGCTGTCCTGCTGCGCGTGGACCGGCGGCGCCGTCTCCCGCACCCGGCATTCCAGTACGTCGGGGAACACTACGCTCACCGGCCGGTCCTCGACCAGTTCCACCGTAACGCGCATCCCGGCTTGCAGCAGGCCCGCCTGCCGGCCGATCAGCGCGGCTGGAACGGCCAACTGCTCGAAGCTGTCCGGGTTCATGAAGTAGTGCTCTTCGCCGTCGGCGTAGAGGTATTCCATGCTCTGCTTCTCCACCGGCAGGTCCTCGAGCTTGAGGTCGGAGCGGAAGCCGTGTTCCCACAGCGTGCCGCTTGAGAGATTTCTTAGCCGGGCGTGCGTCGCGCCGCCCATCTTGCCCTGGCCGGGGTGATAGTCGGCGGCCAGCACCTTGTAGAGCTGGCCTTCGAAACGGATCGCCATTCCCGCCCGGAGTTGAGACGCTGCCACCATTCGCGTTCCTCCCTTTGCTGGAGGCATTATATCCGCGGCGGTTGGCGGATGGGAATTCAGCGCGCGTCGAGCAGGGAGGACCAGCGGGCGGGCCGGGCAAGCTCGTCGGGGAGCTGGGTGCGGTCGTCGCCGAGGGTCTCCTCCAACTGCTCCGCGGTGAGGTCTTCCGCCGTCCGCAGGTCCGCCCCCCGCAGGTCCGCTCCCGCCAGGTCGACGCCGATCAGGCGCGCGCCCACCAGGTTGGCGCCGCGCAAGTCGGCGTTGCGCAGGTCGGCGCCCTTGAGGTTCGCCATGGCGAAATCGGCGCCGCGCAGCAGCGCGCCGGAAAGGTTCGCCAGCACCAGATTCATCCCGTCCAGGTCGGCGTTGGACAGATCCGGCACCGCGGCCGGCTCGTCGACCCGCCACTGGTTCCACTCGTCCACGTCCCGTTTCAGCATTGCCAGATGTTGCGCGTTGGCCATCGATACCAATCTAGCGGGTTCGCGTCGTCCGCCGCAGAGGGACCTTGCCCGGGAAGGGACCGCCGGGGCCGGCGCTCACAACGCGTATCCGCCGCGCGCCAGTTCCTCGAGAACCGAAGGCCGGTGCGGCGCCCAGCCGAGCAGCCGTTGGGCGCGCGCGGCCGAGATTTCCTGATCCATCACCAGCGCGTCGGCGAGCGGCCCCATGGTTTTGCGCGCCTCTTCGAGCGGCACCGACTGCGTGCGTCCCTCGGCGCCAGCGGCGCGTGAGGCGGCTTCTGCAACCTCGCGCACGGGAATCGCGGGACCGTCGGCGGCCAGGAACAACGACCCTTCGGGCGCCTGCGTCAGCGCCAGCAGGTACAAATCCGCCAGATCCTCGACATGCACGAAACTCCAGCGGTTCGCGCCGTTGCCGATGAACCGCACCACTCCGTTCTCGCGCGCCGTTTTGACGAATCCGGCCACCGCGCCGCCGCCGCGTCCGTACACCATCGCCGGGCGCAGCACCACCGTCCGCACACCCTCGCGCGCCGCGTCCAGCACGGTTCGCTCCACCGCCGGACGCCATGCCACAAGCGGCGTGGGATTGAGCGGCGTCTCCTCGTCGGCGGCGCGGCCCCCGGTATCGCCGATGACCCACACCCCGCTCGTGTACACAAACGGACGCCCGGTCTCCTCGAGCGCGCCGAGCATCGCGCGCACCGCCCCGGCGTCGACCTGTGGCGTGTCGGCGGCGCCGAAGTCCAGAGCCATGTGAATCACCCCATCGGCCTCGCGGGCCGCCGCCGCCAGCACGGCCGTATCGTGCAAGCTGCCCCGGGCAACCGCCACGCCGCGAGCCTCCAGTTTGCGCGCCGCCTCCTCGCTGCGCGCCAGGCCGGTGACCGTGTGGCCGGCGGCGCGCAACACCTCCGCCACGGCGCCGCCGATGTAGCCCGTGGCTCCCGTCAGAAACAATCGCATCCCTGCCTCCCAGGTGAATCGGATTTCTCAGCCGAAAAACGTAAGATACGGCTTGCCCTCGACGATGCGTTGTAAGTACAGCGCAACCTCGCGGGCGTGATAGTCGCCCCACATACTCGACTCTCCACAGGGAACCTTGCGGCCCGGCGGGACATAGTCCCAGCCGTTGGGACGATGGTAAACCGAGTGCAGCAGCAGTCCCTGGTGATTCGAGTCGCGGCTCAGGTACGGCTCGGCGAACAGCGTATCGAGGACCGTGAGCCCGGCCTGCCAGTACCGCCGCCCGGCTTCTTCTTCGCCACATCCTTGCAGATAGCGGCCAAGCCGCAGCAAGCCCTGCGCGGCGATGGCCGCGGCCGAGGAATCGACCGGCTCAAAGTCGTTGAAGGGGTCGGCCCGCCGCGCCAGATAGTCCCCCATCCGCGCCAGTCCGGGAGCGCCCGTGTCCCAATAAGGGATGCCGTCGGCGGGGGTGTTCTCCAGATAGAAATCGCACACCGCCAGCGCCGCCTTGCGCAGGAACCCTTCGACTTCCGCGCGTCCGCCGAAGGGCTCCAGTTCGCCGCCCGAGACCGTGGCGAGAAACTCGAGTTGTTCCGCGAACCCGCACATCGCCCATGCCAGCCCGCGCGTCCAGGTCGTGTATGGCGAATAGCCCTGCTGGGAGTTCGGGCAGCGGTAGTTCCCGTCGTTGGTGTTGAAGATGGCCTCGTGCGCCGTCCTCCCGCGGACATCGTAGCTGTCGCGTCCTTCGCCGTAATAGACCGAGTACTCCGCAGTGGCCCGCGCATGCCGGATCAGCCGTTCAAGCAGCGAAATCCGGCGGTCGTTCTCGCCCATAAGCGCGTGGCCCAGCAGGTGGCTGAGCGCCAGCGCGCGCAGCGTGCGGATGGTATCGACAAACAGCGAGTGCGGGCCGTTGAAGGAGTAGATATAGCCTCCGCCGTCCTTGATCTCTGACCAGCGCGCCGCCTGCACCGCTCCGCTTGCCTTGAGCGCCAGTTCATAGAAGCCGCGCTCCCAGGGCGACTCCTCGATGCGCCCCTCGTTCATCAGCCGCCGCAGGTTGCCGTACGTGCTCACGTTGTTGAAGCCGTGGTCATGCACGCCGGCGTGGGTGACGTGGGAAGCCATGCCGTCGGCGGTGCGGCTTCGTCCGGCGTCGAGAAACTCCCGCTCGGCGGTCGCGTCGAACTGGAGAATCGCCGAACCGTACTGGAAGCCCTGCGTCCACTCGGTCCATCCACGCGCGGTGTAACGGCCTTGCACGGTGAATACGGGCGCGCCCTTGCCGGGCTCGTATGTCTTCTCAATGGAGCGGATTTTCGGAGCCGAGGCTTCCCAGAGCGCCTGGATCTTGCGGTTCAGATGACGCGGCTCAAGCGTCTCATCAATAATCATGGAGCTTCCAGTGTAGCCGATCAGCGCCGGATGAGACCCACCACGGCGAGGTCGTAGTTCGTGTACGCGCGATAGGTCCCACGCAGCCACAAGACGGCGGTATTGGCCTTGTCCCACTTGGGGAGCATCGGGCGGATGTTGTCGGCGTCCGAATCCCCGGTCAGCGGCGTCCAGCGCCAGCTGCGCCCGCCGTCCGCGGTTCGCCCGGCGAAGATCTGATAGCGCGGCAGCCGCGCGCCCGTGACGGGATCGGCATTGGTGGAGATGTAAACCGCGTCCGGGTCGTCCGGGTCGAGCGCGATGTTGCCTGTGTAGTCGTCCTCGCCGGGGTAGAGACGGCTGCCGGCGAAGGCGATCTCGTAGTCCCGCCACTCCTTCCCCGTCCAGCGCGCGTAACGGTAGCGGTGGTCCTCGCCACCCTGTTTGGAAGGCAGCCCGGCCGAGTTCTTTTGCACCGAATAGGCCACCCACGGACGCCCCTGCGCATCGGCGTGAATGTCGCTGGTCCAGGCGACGTTATCCGGGTCCCCGCGGAAAATCCGCGTGCCCTCCTCCGGCTTCCTCAAACCTTCCGCGAGCGGCCGGATCACGCTGCCGTCGGAGCGGTGCAGGTTCCCCGCGCGATAGAACACATGGTAGACGCTGTTGTCGAAGTCGCGTGGATGCCCTTCGGTGTAGAACATGTGGACGGTGCCAACTCCGTCGGAAGCGTAGCGCACATAAGGCCGGTGGCGGAATGCGCCCGGCACGTCGATAAAGACCCCGCCCGGGCGCCAGGTCTCGCCGTCGTCGTCCGAGTAGGCGTAGGACGGCTTGAAGCTGTTATCGTAGCCCCGGTAGAAGTTGTAGATCCGCCCCTTGCCGCCATTCTCCTTCGAAAGCCGGTGCAGGTTCTGGTAGGTGATGCGCGAGGTCTCACTGGGCACGAAGACCTTCTCGTCGCGCCAGGTCGTGGCGTCGCGCGGCCGCTCGGAAATCCGGTAGTAGAAGCGGTTCTGAGTGCCGTGCGCGGCATAGACCGCCAGCAGCCGGCCGTCGGAGCGCTCGACGAAGGCGGGCGCGTTGTGATCGTCGTAGGCGCCTCCGGGAGTATTCAGCAGGCCCTGATGCAGGACGGTGCGCTCGCGGGCGCCGCTGGCCAGATCGTAGCTCACCACCTCAATGTTGCCCCGCCGCGCCGCATCGCGCGCGCCCGCCGCCACCGAGCCGACGATCAGCCTGCCGCCCGTCACCAACACGCGTTCGTCCTGGAACCAGCACCATCCGCCGTCGTCGTTGAAGACCCTCATCCCGGCCGGCGCCGCCTCGGTTTTGGCGGGCGGATCTCCCTGCTTGACCCAGGCCACGTTGAAGTGCGCGTGCTTGATGGTCTTGCGCGCCGCGCCCGGCGGCAGGTGGTTGAGGAAGTAGCTGTAGGATGCGTGCAGCGTCCCGTCGCGCGCCTGGATCATGCTCGGATAGTGAAACGACCCGGCCCCGGTCTCGCGCGTGTCCAGCTCGAGATGCCGCTTCCACTTCCAGGACTTGCCTTCATCGTCCGAGAGCGCCACGGCGAGAGAGTGCCGGCCGCGCTCGGTGTCGTTGTAGATCATGGCCCAGTTCCCGTCGCGGAGCGCGATGACCTCCATGCCGGCGCCGGGGTTGGGAATGTCGCTGTCCGCGGCCGGCGTCCAGGTCACGCCCTCGTCGCGCGATTCACTGATCAGCACGCGCTTGGGAGGCGGCCCGTTGTCGCGCATGTAGGCGGCGATGGAGCCGTCCCGCCGCCGCACCAGGCTGGGCTGGATCGATCCCGGCCCCACGATGGGTTCGCTCGAAGTCCAGGTGCGCCCGCCATCGTCGGTGATGGCGACCAGCGAGAAGGAGTAACCGTCGGAGTAGAGCGGCACCAGGATGCGCCCCGAGGGCAATTCCGTCGGGTGCGCGCGGGTCATCCAGCCCATGCGCGAGAAGTACTTGTCGGACGCTTTCTGGATCACCTCCTTCGCGTAACGTTCGGCCTGGCTGCCTGGAGCGGCCAGTTTGAGCCACGGTTCCACCACCTCCCGCACGCGCACCGCGAAATTGCGGGGGACAATCAGGATGTTGTCGCTATGCTCCCAGGCCGGTTCGCCCGGCCCCTCGAAGCGCGACGAGATGCGGTATTTCATCAGCGCGGTGTGCCACTCGTTGGCGACGATCACCGGCCACAGCAGCCACAGCCGCCGCCGCGAGTCGACGAACATGGCCGGGTTGGTGTCCGGAAACCCGGGCGTGTCGGCGAGCGTAAAGCGCCCCGACCAGCGGGTCGCCCCGGGCGCCAGTCTCGCGCCTTCCACCTTCACGTCGTCGGCGGTGCGCTCCCCGGAGCCGTGGTACCAGCACACCAGCAGTTCTCCCGAAGGTAGTTCGACGATCGAAGAAGAATGGTTGTGCCAGTGCTCCAGCGGAAACACGAACCCGGCCCGGTGGAAGGGAACTTCGGCGGCGGCTTGCGCGGCCGCGCCCACGGCGACCAGGCAGAACAAAGCACGGAGACGCATTTGAAGCGAGTATAGTCCATCCGGCGCGGCGTGGAGCAATTCCCTCCGGGGGCGCGTATGACAGGAAAGCCGGCGGAAAAAACGTGCGCTCGAGAGTTGCCACCGATTGAAAACCGGACGCCGGGCGCGGTAGTCTATAGCTTTGAGCGGCAAACTTACGCTGATTTTCGACGTTGACGGCGTCATTATCGATTCCAATTCCGTCCACACCGAGGCGTGGCGGATTTATTTGAAGCGTTTGGGACGGGAGACGGACGGCCTGCTTCGCCGCATGCACGGCAGGCGCAACGACGAACTGGTAAAGGACTTCGTCGGCGGAGAGTTGACTCCGGCCGAAATCTTCCGGCACGGGGCCGAAAAGGAGCGCCTGTACCGTGAGTTGATGGCGCCTCAACTCCGGCAACGCCTGGTGCCGGGCGTCGGGCGGTTCCTCGAGCGCTGCCGTCACACGCTCAAGGGAGTCGCCTCGAACGCCGAACCGGCGAACGTCGCCTTCGTGCTGGACGGAAGCGGCCTGCGGCATCATTTCGCCGCCGTCGTGGACGGCCACCAGGTGAGCCGCCC
>CAKZVG010000674.1 GCA_937921835.1 uncultured Bryobacteraceae bacterium
GATCTGGCGCTGAAACCTGGAGACTTCGAGCTCAACCCGCGGCTGGTCGAGGGCAGCCCGAGCTACGCCGACGTAACCCGGACGGTGAGCGGCATTGTCGAGCGGAAGACGCCGCGCGCCTGGTATGTCGCCATCGCCATCACAGGATCGCTGACGCTGGTGCTGTTCGCCATGCTCGGCTACCTGTTCCTGAACGGCGTGGGCGTGTGGGGCAATAACTCGCCGGTGGGCTGGGCCTGGGACATCACGAACTTCGTGTTCTGGATCGGCATCGGCCACGCGGGCACGCTGATCTCGGCCATCCTGTTCCTGTTCCGGCAGAAGTGGCGCACCTCGATCAACCGCGCCGCCGAGGCCATGACGTTGTTCGCGGTGGCTTGCGCGGGCATTTACCCGCTGGTGCACGTCGGCCGCCCCTGGCGCGCCTATTGGCTGTTTCCGGTGCCCAACGAATTCCTGAACATGTGGCAGAACTTCCGCAGTCCGCTGCTGTGGGACGTTTTCGCGGTCAGCACCTACGGGACGGTTTCGCTGCTGTTCTGGTACGTGGGCCTGCTTCCGGACCTGGCCACGCTGCGCGACCGCGCCACGAGCAGGATTCGCCAGTGGGTCTACGGCGCCTTGAGCCTGGGCTGGCGCGGTTCGGCGAGGCACTGGCGGCACTACGAGATGGCGTACCTGATCCTGGCCGGTCTTTCGACGCCGCTGGTGCTCTCCGTGCATACCATCGTGAGCTTCGATTTTGCGGTGTCGGTGATCCCGGGCTGGCACACCACCATCTTCCCGCCGTACTTCGTCGCCGGCGCCGTGTTCTCGGGCTTCGCCATGGTGGTGACGCTGATGATCCCGGCACGGGAGTTTTTCGGCCTGAAGCACCTGGTGACCATGAAGCATCTGGACAACATGGCCAAGGTGATGCTGGCGACGGGCTCGATCGTGGGCTACGCCTACGCGGTGGAGTTCTTCACCGCCTTCTTCAGCGGGAATCCGTACGAGCGGTTCGTGTTCCTGAACCGCGCCACGGGGCCCTACGCCTGGGCTGTCTGGACGATGTTCGCCTGCAACGTCTTTTCGCCGCAATTGTTCTGGTTCAAGAAGGTGCGGCAATCGCTGCCGGCGCTGTTCGCGCTTTCGATCCTGATCAACGTCGGCATGTGGTTTGAACGCTTCGTCATCATCGTCACCAGCTTGCATCGCGACTTTCTGCCTTCAAGCTGGGGCTACTTCCGCCCGACCTTTGTCGACGTGCTGACGTTCGCGGGCAGCATCGGTCTGTTCCTGACGTTGTTCCTGCTGTTCGTGCGCTTCCTGCCCATGATCGCGATGAGCGAAGTGAAGGGCATGATCGCGGCGGACGCGCACGCCAATTCGCACCAGGCGAGGCACTAGGAGAGGCGCATGAACACCAAACCGGACGAGATCTACGCGGTGATCGGCGAATTCGAAACCCCCGAAGCGCTGGTGGAGGCGGTGTGGGCCGCGCGGCGCGAGGGCTACCGCAAACTGGACGCGCTCTCGCCGTTTCCGATTCACGGCATTGACGAGGCGCTGGGCCACGGCCGCTCGCGGCTGGGCTTCATCGTGGCCGCGATGGGTGTGATTGGGGCCACGGCCGCTCTGCTGCTGCAATGGTGGACGGGCGCTGTGGACTACCCGCTGGTGATCGGCGGCAAGCCGTTCTTCGCTTTCGAATTCTCGATCCCCATCACCTTCGAACTGACGGTGCTGCTGGCGGCCTTCGGCGCGGTCTTCGGGATGCTGGCGCTGAACGGGCTGCCGCGGCTGTATCATCCGGTCTTCAACTACGCGCGCATCCGGGGCGCGAGCGACGACAAATTCTTACTGGTTATGGAAAGATCCGGCGATTCCTTCCGCGCCGAGGACGCGTTGAGGCTGATGAAGGAACTGGGGGCGGCGCATGCCGAAGCGGTTCCTGCTTAACGGGTTGGGCGCCGCGCTGGCGCTGGCCGCGCTGACGGGTTGCTCGAGCACGTCGCGCCGGCCGCCGCTGGAGATCTTCCCGGACATGGATCGCCAGGCGAAATACAAGCCGCAAGCGGCCAGCCCGCTGTTCGCCGACGGCCGCGCCAGCCGCCGTCCCGTCGCGGGCACGGTGGCGGTGGGGTTCCTCAAAGAGGACCAGGCGTTCCATTCCGGCGTAAGCGGCGGCATGTACCTTGGAAAGAACCCGCTGACCATCGACCGGCAGTTGCTTGAGCGCGGGCAGGAACGCTTCAACATCTACTGCGCGCCCTGCCACGACCGCACCGGCATGGGCCACGGCATCGTCTCGCAGCGCACCTCCTGGCTGCCGAGCAACCTCCACGACCCACGGCAGAAGAACATGACCGACGGCGAGCTGTTCTCGGTGATCTCCGATGGCCGGCGCTCCATGCCCGGCTACAAATACCAGGTGCCGGCCGGGGACCGCTGGGCGATCGTGGCCTATGTGCGGGCGCTCCAGCGCTCCACCAGCGGAACGCTGGCCGACGTGCCCGCCGAGCTGAGAGAGGAACTGCGATGAACCCTCCCGACATCTACTACCTGAGCGAGCGGGTCTGGACGCGCGGGCGCAACGTCATCCTGGCTTTGCTCGTGTTGTCGGCCGCCGCCGCGGGAGCCGGCTGGGCGGCGAATCCCAAGCAGTTCCACGCCTCCTACCTGGTCAGCTACGTCTACTTCGTGACCATCGCCATCGGGGCCCTGTTCTTCGTGATGCTCCAGCATCTGACGGGCTCGGCCTGGAGCGCCACCATGCGCCGCATGATGGAGAACATCATGGTGACCGTGCCGCTGGCGGCGGTGCTGTTCCTTCCGGTGGCGGCTGGAATTCCCGCGCTGTATGAGTGGTCCCATCCCGAGTTCTACTCCGACGACCCGGTGATGGCGGTGAAGATGGCGTTCTTCAATCCCGCTTTCTACAGCGCGCGCATGCTGGCCTACTTTTCGGTGTGGATCTTCCTGGCGCTGGTGCTGTACCGCCACTCGGTGGCGCAGGACGAAACGCGCTCGCTCGAAGCGACGCGCCGCGCCGCCTTCTGGAGCGGGCCGGGAGTGGCGGCGGTCATGGTCACCATCACCATGGCTTCGGTCGACTGGCTGATGTCGCTTGAGCCGCACTGGTACTCGACCATTTTCGGCGTCTACATCGCCTCGGGGGGCGCGCTGGCCTTCATCGCCGCGCTGGTTGCGGTGCTGCTGCTGTTCCGGCGCGCGGGCGTGCTGGCCCGCTCGGTCAACGTCGAGCACTATCACGACCTTGGCAAATGGCTGTTCGCGCTGACGGTTTTCTGGGCCTACATCGCCTTTTCCCAGTACCTGCTCATCTGGTACGCCAATATCCCGGAGGAAACGATCTGGTTCAAGCATCGCTTCGAGGGCAATTGGATCTATGTAAGCGCACTGTTGCTGGTGGGGCACTTCCTGGTTCCGTTCCTGGTGCTGCTGGCCCGCGCCCCCAAGCGCAACCTGCCGGTTCTGGCCGGGATCTCGGTCTGGATCCTCATGATGCACTGGATCGACCTGCACTGGGTGGTGATGCCTACCGTGCACCACCACGGCTTTCACTGGCACTGGATGGACGTGGCCACCTGGCTGGCGGTGGGAAGCGCTTTCGCGCTGGTGTTCTGGGGGCGGCTGAGGGATCGCGCGCTGGCCCCGGTGGGAGACCCGCGCTTCGAGCAGGGGCTCCAATTCCGCAACGTATGAGGACGCGTCGATGAGCGAGGAACTTCACGGCGGGAACGCTCCGGCGCCAAGGCCGGAGGAGGGATACGAGAAAACCGATCCGCGGACGGCGGCCATCGCCGCCGCGGGCGTGGGAGTGCTGGTGCTGCTGATCGTGGTGGTGCTCGGCCTGCAAGCCTACTACGACCGGGTTCACGAGCAGCAGGTGTTCGTGCAGGTGCTCAGTCCGGTCTCCGAGGACTACCGCAATCTGCGCGCCAAGGAAGAGGGCCAGCTCGGTTCCTATCAGTACCTGGACCGCGCCGCCGGCACGGTCCGGCTGCCTATCGCGCGGGCCATGGAACTGCTCGCCAGGGAGGCCGCCGAGGGACGGCTGCCCTACTCCACCAAACCCGCGCCGGTGGCGCCGCCGCAAGCGCCCGCGGAGGCGGCGCAAGCGGC